>JBAWAV010000681.1:0-5022 GCA_049589475.1 Mycobacterium sp. | reverse complement strand
CTTCGAACGCCCACTGCGATGACTTCAGCTTCGCCACTGAACCGTGGGTGGCCAGCATCGGGGCCAACTCGACGAATTGGAAGACGTGCTGGTCTTTCATCCGGTGAGCCAGCCACTGGTCGCCGTTGGTCTGAATCAGCGCGTAGCGGCCCCGTATTCGCCCCCCGTGCAGGGTCACGATGACTTCATCATCGTTGAACTTCTCGGTGTCGTAGGTACCGGAATCCCAGATGACGTCCTTGCCTCCGCCGTACTCCACTTTCGGATTGGTCCCCTCGAAGCTGCCGTACTCCAATGGATGGTCCTCGGTGTGCACGGCGAGGTGATTGACCGCGGTGGTCTCCGGCAGATTCTTCGGAACCGCCCAGGACACCAGCACGCCGTCGCGTTCGAGGCGAAAGTCGTAATGCAGCCGGCGAGCGTGGTGCTCCTGGATCACAAAGGAATTGCCCTGGCCGGCAGCCGGTTTGGCGCTCGGTACCGGCTCGGGTGTTTTCGACGCGTCGCGCATACTGCGGTATTTCGTCAACCGGTCGGCGGTGCGCAGGTCGGCATCCAGCGGCGCCAGCAGATCGCCATCACGCTGGACCCGCTCGAGCACTTCGTCGTAACGCAACTGGCGAAGCTTCTTGTCGTCGAGCTCGTCCCAGCTGCGCGGCGCGGCGACGGTCGGATGTTCCCGTCCGCGCAGCGAATACGGCGCGATGGTGGTCTTGGAACCGCTGTTTTGGCTCCAGTCCACGAACACCTTGCCCGCCCGCAGGCTCTTGGTCATGGTGGCGGTCACCAGCTTGGGTCTCGACGTTTCCAGTTGCTGTGCAACACGTTTGGCCAACACCACAGCTCCCCGGCTGCTCACCGGCTTGTCCAGCGGGCTGTAGAGGTGCAGGCCCTTGCTGCCACTGGTCAGCGGGAAGGTGGTCAGCCCGATGTCCGCCATCAGATCACGCACTGCACGAGCAACTTTGGCGAGCTGCGCCATGGTTACACCATCGCCGGGGTCGAGATCGAACACCAGACGGGTGGCCGGACCGGGCTTGAGTTGCTCGCCCTTTCGCGTCCACTCGGCCTCGAAGCGCCACTGCGGCACGTGAACCTCCAGCGCGGCCTGCTGGGCGATCCAGGCCAGCCCGTCGACGCTGTCGATGATCGGATACGTGGTCGTCCCGGATTTGTGGACGACGCTGGCCCGCGACAGCCAATCGGGAGCCGAAGCGGCCAACTGTTTTTCGAAGAACGCCGCTTGGTTAACGCCGTTAGGCCAACGTTTACGGGTCGCCGCACGCCCGGCGATATGCGGCAGCATCACTTCCGCGATATCGGTGTAGTAGTCGAAGATGTCGGACTTGGTGGTTCCGGTAGCGGGATACAGCACCTTGTCGGCGTTCGTGAGCTTCACCCGCGACATACCAGCCAAAGTACGCTTCTGAGCACCGATTATGGCCCCTGACCACGAATTATGTCCTGGCCGTTAACAATTGTGAGAAAGGGCACTGCGCGTTTAGGCGCTCAGGCACCGGGCATGCGGAAGCGCATGCGCAACGTAATCCCCTGGCGTCCAAGTAATGGCGTCCCACTCAGTGATGCGACTCTCCGTCTTCATTCTCGGCGTATCGACGTGCCGACCTACGACCGCACGGCGCTGCAGCGCGGCGTCGTGCACATCGGCGCGGGCAACTTCCACCGCGCGCACCAGGCCGTCTACTTCGACGACCTGGCCTGCTCGGGTATCTCCACGGATTGGGGTGTCACCGGCGTCAGCCTGCACTCCCCCGACGCCCGGGATCTGCTGTCCACTCAAGACGGGCTGTACACCGTCGTGGAGCGTGGCCACGACGACCCGACCGCGCGGGTGGTGGGCTCGATCGGGTCGATTCACTACGCACCCAACGACGGCGCGGCGGTCCGCGCCGCCCTGGCCGATCCGCAGACCCGCATTGTCAGCCTGACGATCACCAGCAACGGCTACTTCCTCGACCCTGTCACCCACGAGTTCGATGCGGAGCACCCCGACGTGCGCGCCGACCTCGTCGCGACCGACAGCTACGCGACCGCCTGGCCCTACCTGGTCGAGGCGCTCGACCACCGCCGCCGTGCCGGTGTCGCCCCGTTCACCGTGCTCTGCTGCGACAACCTTCCCGACAACACCCCCGCGGCCCGCATCGCACTGGTGTCGTTCGCCGCGCTGAAGGATCCCGGCCTGGCCAGCTGGATCGACACCAACGTCGCATTCCCCGCGACCATGGTCGACCGCATCACGCCCCGGACCTCGAAGTCGGAGCGTGAGTTCGTCGAACGCACCTTCGGGATCGCCGACAAGTGGCCGGTCGTCACCGAGCCGCACGCCCAATGGATCATCGAGGACAGCTTCAGCAACGGCCGGCCGCCGCTGGACGAGGTCGGCGCGGAGTTCGTCACCGATGTCAGCGACCACAAGACGGTCAAGACCCGGCTGCTCAACGGAACCCACGTCGCGATGGCGTGCCTGGGCACCGTAGCCGGTTACCAGCGCACCGACGAGGCCATGCGCGATCAGGTGTTCTTCGGCTACATCGAGCAACTGATGGCCGACGAGATCCAGCCGCTGCTTCCGGTGGTTCCCGGGATGAACAACGCCGAGTACCGGGATACGCTGCTCAGCCGCCTCAGCAACCCACAGATGAGCGACCAGCTGTCGAGGCTGGCCCGCCGTGGCTCGTCGAAGATCGCGTCGTTCATCCTGCCGTCGCTGCACGAGGCGATCGCCGCGGACCGGCCGCATCACCTGCTGATGCTGGCGATCGCGGGCTGGGCCCGTTACCTGCGCGGTTACGACGTCAAGGGCCGCCAATTCCAGATCGACGATCCCGAATCGGAATTGCTCACTAAGTTGGCGAACATGGACAACGCCGACGCGCTGCTGCGTCACGAGATGTTCGCCGAACTGCGGGGGATTCCGGGCTTCACCGATCGCTTCTGCGAGCTGGTCGCCGACATCGACGAGGACGGCGTGATTCCGACGCTGCGCCGGGCGCTGGGCGATGACATACGGGAGTTGGTGTCGTGATGAAGACTCAAGGACTGACGTTTGTGCGCGATTTCGATCCCGCACTGATCACCACGCTGCTGTGCGACGCAGATGACAACCTGTTCCCTTCGGAGGGACCGGCATTCGACGCCTCGGCCGATGTGACCAGTCGCTTCCTGTCCCGGTTTGGCGTGACCGCGCCGCTCAGCGGCGAGGAGCTGCGAAAGAAGGCTGTTGGCAGGAACTTTCGCAGTACTGCGACAGATCTGGCCGCGCTGGCCGGCGTGCCTTTCGAGAAGGCCTTGGCTGAAGTGCGTTCCGACGCGACCGTTGCGTCGGAAGCCGACGTGGCTGCTGGTCGTGCGTTGACCTCCGACGAACTCGAGACATGGGTGCAGCAGGAGCGTGAGCAGGCCACCGCTCACCTGGCCGTCACGCTCAAGCCGGATCCGCAGGTACTCGAGCCACTGCGTGACCTGTCGTCGCGTTATCTGCTGACCGCGGTCAGCTCCAGCGCCAACGCGCGGCTGAACGCGTCGTTCGCCGCGACGGGCCTCGACCCGCTCATCCCCACGGCATTGCGGTTCAGCGCGGAAGACTCGCTTCCGGTGCCGACCAGCAAGCCCGATCCGGCGGTGTATCTGCACGCCGGCCGGGTGATGAACGTCGAAGCCCATCAGGGTCTGGCGGTCGAGGACTCCGTGCCGGGTGTGACCTCCGCAGTCGCGGCGGGTTACCTCGCCGTGGGTAACGTGATGTTCGTTCCGGCGGACGAACAGGCAAGCCGCCGTGCGGAACTGATCGAAGCGGGTGCAGTCGCGATCACGAACTCGTGGCGCGCGCTCGCCGATGTCCTCTTGTTGTCAGCGGTGACGGCTGCCGGTTCTTCTCTCACGTAGGCGTCGTCGCCCGGGCTGCTGAGGTCTCGCCGTCGTACCGTCGAAGATAGTGCTGCGAACCTGGTGTCGAGCCAGGCCGCGGCCCTGAGAGGAGATGGGCAATCGTGGTTGATGCAATAGACCTGAACAACGCAACGCTCTCCGAGCTGCCGATCGAGGCGCCGAACTACGACCGCAGCAGCGTCACCGTCGGCATCGCGCACATCGGTACCGGACATTTCCACCGGGCGCACCAAGCGATGTACATCGACCGGCTGTTGCAGCAGGGCCTGGCGCGTGAGTGGGGCATCTGCGGGGTGGGCGTGATGCCCGGCGACTGGACCATGCGCGACGTGCTGACCGATCAAGACGGGCTCTACACGCTGATCCTGGAGAAGCCCGACGGCAGCCGCGACGCCCACGTGATCGGCTCGATCATCGACTATCGCTACGCGCCCGACGATCCGGAGTCGGCGTTGGAAGTGTTGGCCGCGCCGTCCACCCGGATCATCTCGCTGACCATCACCGAGGGTGGCTACCGCGATGCGGACGGGCCGGCGTTCGCGTTGATCGTCGAGGCTCTGGACCGGCGTCGTCGCCGTGGTATCGCCGCGCCGACGATCGTGTCGTGCGACAACATCGAGAACAACGGTGAAATCGCCGGGCGGGCAGTCCTTGCGAATGCCGAAAGCCGAGACCCCGAACTCGCCGAGTGGGTGGGCGGCCACGTTGAGTTCCCGAGTTCGATGGTCGACCGGATCACCCCGGCCACGACACTGGAGATGGCCAAAGAAGTGCGGCGTGACTTGGGTGTCAACGACCGGTGGCCGGTGGTGGCCGAGCCGTTCGCCGCCTGGGTGCTCGAAGACAAGTTCGCCGACGGCAGGCCGCCGTTGGAGCAGGCGGGCGTGCTGCTGGTCGACGATGTGGCTCCGTATGAGTTGATGAAGCTGCGCCTGCTCAACGCGGGCCATCAGTGCCTGGCCTACTTCGCTCATCTGTGCGGATTCCAGTTCGTCCACGAGGCGGCAAGCGACCCCGTGTTCGCCGATTTTCTGCTTGCCTACTTCGAAAACGAGGCCATCCCGACGCTGCCACCGGTGCCCGGGATCGACCTGCACGAGTTCAGCCGCACCC
>JBAWAV010000680.1:0-5352 GCA_049589475.1 Mycobacterium sp. | reverse complement strand
TGGTAGGACCGCCCAGGCCGACACCGCCGGCGCCGCCGGTACCACCGGCGCCACCCGTTGCACCGGTGCCGGATGCGGCGCCGGTACCTCCGGCGCCGCCGGCGCCGCCCGAGCCGCTGAGGCCGCCCTGACCACTGATGCCGTGCGATGATATGCCTTCGGCGCCGTGCTCTCCGCCGTCGCCGCCGGTCCCGCCTACGCCGCCAAAGCCGTTGCCGCCGTTGGCGAAAGTGCCGGTGGCACCGGTCCCGCCGGCGCCACCCAGACCGCCGTCGCCACCGCTGCCGGCGGCGCCGTACACGCTGTCACCGCCGCCACCGCCCTCGGCACCGGCTTGGCCTGCGCCGCCTATGCCGTCGCCGCCGTTGGCGAAGGAGCCGGTGGCGCCCTTAAAGCCATCACCGCCGCCGCCGCCGTTGCCGCCGCGGCCGAATGTCGCTAGGGCGTCGCCTCCCTTGCCGCCCTCGCCTGGGCCGTACGTCGCGGAGCCATTGCTGCCGTCGCCGCCGGCACCGCCGTTACCGCCGGTCAGGCCGCCGTCGCCGCCGTTGCCGCCGGCCCCGCCGTCGTAACCGTCGCCGCCGGCCCCACCGTTGCCGTACCCGAGGGCATCACCGCCATCTCCGCCGTTCATCGGGACGCCGGTTGGGTCAGAGGTGGAGGTGTAGGTGTAGCCGGCACCGCCGTTGCCGAACATGGTCCCGCCGTCCTGACCGTTCGGATCGGCCGCGGTGCCCTTCGCGCCGTTGCAGATCATTCCGCAGGAGTCCGAGGCCGCGGCCGAATGAGCGTGGTCTAGGTACCAGGTGTTGAGGAAGTTGTCTACGTGTTGTCCGAAGTCGCTGTTTATCCAATCCTGTTGCAGCTCTTGGGAGAACGAGCCGAATGTCTCGGTCGACGAGGCCGCCGCGAGGGCGGAGTCCAAACCATTCGTCGGGTCAGCGGCGGAGGAGAGCGAGCCCAGTGCCTCGGTCGACGAGGCCGCGGCGAGGGCGGAGTCCAGACCAGTCGTCGGGTCAGCGGCGGAGGGCAACGAGGCCAACGCCGCATCCAGGCTTGCGGCCCAGTGGTCCAGGCCCACGCTGAGCGCAGGGTCGACATTCGTCATTGCTGTGACGATCGGGTCGATGATGCTGTCGAGCCCTAAGTCGTCGGCGTGGGCCGCGGGTGCAGCGACCAACGGGCCCAGGCCCAACGCCAACAACGCGCTCGCGCTGGTGCCCATCCCGATCACGCGTGTCCGACGGCGGGCCTTCGACCGGCCCGAACGACCAACACTCTGTGAACGCTTGCGAGCAGCCATCACCCGACCCCTTAAAAATGACAAATGAGAATCCCTCAGCACTGGCTAAGTTAGACCTCAAAAGCGCGTCGAGAAGAGAATTTGCGGACACATTTCTGATTGATTTCTGGCGACATCCCGGCATCCACGCGGGCTACTCGTAGCCGTGGCGCATGTCCTCGACGATGCGCGGATGCTCGAGTGTCGACGGCTCTAGCGGTCGGCGCTGTACGTCAGGCGCAAAAACCGTTGCGGAGTTGAGTACGGACTGGTTGAGGAAACGCAGCGGCGGCGCGTTACGCGGCAATACGGGTCGCGGGGCAGCGTCGCCCCGGCGAGCCAGTGCGAAACCCCAGTCGCCGAACGTCGGGACATAGACGTGATAGGGCGTGACGGCGTAGCCGGCGTCGGAGATCGTGGAAATCGTTCGCCAGTAGGCGGTTTGAGTCGAGTACGGGCTGCCCGATTGGACGACCATCAGCCCACCGGGCGTGAGTACGCGGGCTACCAATGCGTAGAACTCAGTGGAGTACAGCCGACCCAACACCGGAGTATCGGGATCGGGCAGGTCGACGATGACCGCGTCGAAGGACGGTCTTCCCGTTTTGCGCAGCCAGGTCATGGCATCGCCGGTCACGATGTGCACCCGCGGGTTGTCCAGCGACCCGCCGTTGGCGGAACGCATCGTGCTGCGTGCCAGCTCGATGACAGCCGGGTCGAGTTCGACCTGCACGATGTTGTCGACGCCGGGGGAGCGGAGGAGCTCACGTGCCGCGAGGCCATCCCCGCCGCCCAGTACCAGCACCGACCGCGCCCCCGCGCCGAGCACGGGATAGACGAGGCTTTCGGTGTAGCGGTACTCGTCGCGGCTGGAGAACTGCAAGCCGCCGTCGAGGTACAGGCGCATGTCGTTGCCGCGGCGCGTCACCACGATCTCCTGATAGGCCGACTGCCGGTAGGCGATGATCGGATCGGCGTAAAGCCGCTGACGACTGGATGTTTCGATGTCCTGGGCGGATAACAGCAAGGTGGCGAGCAGAGCCAGGGCCGCGGCAAGCGCGCACAATGCCGTGATCAGTTGCCGCGCGGAAACCCCTTGCCGCAGCAAGAAGATCGCCACGACCGCCGCCGCAAGCAGGTTGACGATACCGGTGGCCGCGGCGCCCCGGATCATGCCCAGATGCGGTAGCAGTAGAAACGGCCACACCAGTCCGCCGATCAGCGCGCCGAGGTAGTCGGCCGCGGTGAGGTTGGCCACCGTCCGGCCGGTGTCGGTCGCCCCGGCGGTCCGGCCCCGCTGCAGCAGTGTCATCAGCAGCGGCACTTCAGCGCCGACCAGTCCGCCGATCAGCGCGGTACCCACCGCTAACATGAGCAGCGATCCGCCGACGAAGGAGAACATCACGTACAGCGCGGCCGCAGACAACCCGCCGACGACACCCAACAGCGCCTCGACAGCGACGAAAGTGATTGCGGGCCAAGCGAGCAACGGCTTGACGACCAGCGCGCCCGCTCCGAGCGCGGCGATGTAGCCGGCCACGATCAGCGAAGTCGCGACGATGCCGCCGCCGTTGAGACTCGTCGACAGCGTCAGCAGCGCAAGCTCGTAAATGATGCCGCACGCCGCACACGCCGCCACCGCGGCAAGGAGAACTGCCCGCCAGCGGGTGGTGGCCTGGGCCTGTTCAGTGGATGTCATGACAGCGCTGCGGCGGTCACCCCTCCCACCGCCAGCAGCATTACGCCCGTGGCGAACGCCGCGGGGTGCAGCTCGGGTTCGTCGATGTGTTCGTGGAAATCGCCCGGGATCACGAAGTGCAGCGTCAGCAGTGCGATCCCTTGCAGCACAACGCCGATCAGCCCGAAGACCGCGACGCCCACCAGCCCCTGACCGAGTTGGCTGTAGCTGTTGGTGATCGCGCTGATGATGACGGCGGCCAGCGCGATGTAGTTCGCGCAGGCGAGCATCACCGCGTTGGGGCGGCGATCGATGAACACCAGCTGTCTCAACTTCCCGGGGGTGAGCACGTCGACCACGATGAAGCCGACGATCAGCACGGCTGCGCCCACCAGGAAATACGAGATGGTGGCGACGGCGCCTTTGAGCACCGGACTGATATCGATGTTGCCCAACTCGACTGCCAGATACATCAGTGTCTCCTTTATGAGTGCGTCTGGTTAGGTGTCATTTGGTGCCGCCCGGGCCACCCGTGCTGCCGCCCGAGCCGCTTGAGGGAGATCCGGGGTAGAAGCCGGGTCCAAGGAACATGAACGCGCCATGGCTGTAACCGGCGGCGAGGTCCTCGACTCGTACACTGCAAGGATGTGTGCCGTCCTGGCCGACTGACACGATCGCGTCGTCGTAGCGCAGGTAATGGGTTCCGGCGCTGTCGGCGCGCGCCGCGGGGTTTTGATATCCGGCCAGGGTGTCGGCCACCTGTGCGGGCGATCCCGTGCAGAGATACCGTGTGCCGCCGGCGTCACGGGAGTACTCGTGGTAGTGCGAGGCGATATAGGAGCGAATATTCTTGCTCTGCAACGATATTCCGAACACCAGGCTGACCAGGGAGAAGGCGGCCAACGCGAACGCCACCCAGAACAGACGGTTGCGGCTCACGGGTGCCACCGGCTGGTGGTGTAGACGATCGTGCCGCCCGCCGCGGACGGGTAGAGGTGCCAGGTCTGCCAGCGCCAACCTGGACCGTCGGGTTCGGCGGCCAGTGCGGTCAGTGCGGCATCGTCACCGGGGAAAGTGCCGCCGAGCCAACCATTCTCACGTGCACAGCGGCGACGCAGGTCGTTCGCGATCTCCCGGAATGTCGGCTCGTCGTGCACGTCGGCGCGGGACTCGAGGCGGTAGCCCGGCGCCTGGGTGCGGCCGGGTAGCTCGCCACCGACGTGGCAGGAAACCTCTTCGGAGAAGCGACTTTCGGCGTGTTCGACGGTGATGACGTGCGACGCGCCGAGGACGCCGAGCACCAGCGCGCCGGCAGCGGGGTGCTCCAGTCGCACGGCCGCGAGGGGGGTCGGGGCCGGGGCGTTGAGCGCGAGGCCGAGTCCGGCTCCGCTCACATCGACAGGGGCCACCGACAGTTGATGAAGCGGCACTGAGGTCGCCCCTACTCCGACGCAGGGGGCGGGGCCGGATACACGGTGAGCTCGCCGGTCAGCACGGCCTTGCCGGTGGACACTTCCCACGGCATGCCCGCACCCCAACGCTCGAAAGAGAGCAGGGCGGTTTCGTCGGCGTTGCTGTAGTCGACGAAGTCCATGTCGCCGCCGGCTGGCAGGCCCGTCGTGCCCTCGGTGGTGTAGCCGGCGTGCCCGCGCTCGGACTCGTGATAGGTCACGTCGTCGACGACGTGCTGGCCGCCGGGCTCGAGTTGCAAGTCCTTGCGGCTCAACCACATCGCCAGTTTGAGCCGCCCGTCATCGTCTTCGACGCTGAACCAGATCGGCTGCTCGCCACCTTCTAGCAGATGCTCCCACCAGACAAACGGGCCTTCGCGGTAGGTGACCGATCCGCGGACCACATAGTCGGTGCCGCCGTAGCTGACGATGGCGCCCGGGCCCAGCTGGCGCGGCCCGAATTGCGGGGTTGCGCTGGCGAACGCGAGTGGGTCCTGGCGGGCGCCGCGGGGCTCCTTGGGACGGCGCAGCGCTGTGACGAGTACGACGAGAGCGGCGCCGAAGAGCACCGCCGCGAGCACGAGCAGTGCTGTCCCCATGCGCAACCTTTCCGCGCGACCGCACCGCGGTGATCAATAGTGCGGTTTAACGTAACAGCTTCTTGCTGGGCCGGGCAGAATACCGATGTATGGCGCTGATCGACGGCATCAGAAGACGACGGTCTGCGTGTCGTATCTGACTTTCTCGCGCTTGCCTCGGGCGTCGAGCGGCTGGTCCGAGCTGGCCGCAGTCCAGCCTTTGATCGGCTTGCAAGGTCTCTTCCGGCAGGCTCAGGTGCCAGGTGGCGAACGTGTCCGGAGCAGCGGCGTTTAGTTAGCCCGACTCAACCCGGTTGACCGGGTTGACCGGGTTGACCGGGTTGACCGGGTTGACCGGGTTGA
>JBAWAV010000679.1:0-7049 GCA_049589475.1 Mycobacterium sp. | reverse complement strand
GCCGCCGACAAAGGCACCGCGACGTTTTCCGACATCGCCAACGACGTTGCGAAGTCGTACGGGTTCTGGCTGGGCGACGCCTTCGCGTCCGGCGGGTCGGTGGGCTACGACCACAAAGCGATGGGCATCACCGCCAAGGGCGCATGGGAGGCGGTCAAGCGGCACTTCCTCGAGATGGGCGCCGACACTCAGACCGAGGACTTCACCGTGGTCGGCGTCGGCGACATGAGCGGAGACGTCTTCGGCAATGGGATGTTGCTGTCCAAGCACATTCGTCTCGTGGCTGCCTTCGACCACCGGCACATCTTCGTGGATCCCGATCCCGATCCGGCCCGCTCGTGGGATGAACGACGGCGGATGTTCGACCTGCCCCGGTCCAGTTGGGAGGACTACGACACGTCGCTGATCAGCGAGGGTGGCGGGGTGTACAGCCGGGAACACAAATCCATTCCGATCAGTGACCAGGTCCGCACGGTTCTGGGCATCGAAGACGACGTGACCGAGATGGCGCCCCCGAATCTGGTGCGCGCGATTCTGCGGGCTCCGGTGGACTTGTTGTTCAACGGCGGCATCGGCACCTATGTCAAGGCCGAAGCGGAATCCGACGCCGACGTCGGCGACCGCGCCAACGATTCGTTGCGGGTCAACGCGAATCAGCTGCGCGCGAAAGTCGTTGGCGAAGGCGGCAATCTGGGTGTCACAGCCTTGGGCCGCGTCGAGTTCGACTTGTGCGGCGGCCGAATCAACACCGACGCGATGGACAACTCGGCCGGCGTGGATTGCTCCGACCACGAAGTCAACATCAAGATTCTGGTCGACGCATTGGTCACCGCGGGTCAGATCGATCCGGTTGAGCGCACCGCGCTGCTCGAATCGATGACCGATGAGGTCGCCGCCTTGGTGCTCGCCGACAACGCCGATCAGAACGATCTGATCGGCACCAGCCGCGCCAACGCCCCCAGCCTGTTGCCCGTCCACGCCGACCAGATCAAATATCTCGTCGCCGAACGTGGTCTCAACCGCGAGCTGGAAGCGCTGCCGTCGGACAAGGAGATCGCCCGCCGGCTCGAGGCGGGGATTGGGCTCACATCGCCCGAACTCGCGACGTTGATGGCACACGTCAAGCTCACGCTCAAAGACGAGCTGCTCGCTACCGATCTGCCCGACCAGCCGGTGTTCGCCCGCAAGCTGCCGCGGTATTTCCCCACGCCGCTGCGCGGACGGTTCGACTCGGCGATCCGATCCCATCAGCTGAGGCGCGAGATTGTGACCACCATGCTGGTCAACGACCTTGTCGACACCGCAGGCATCAGCTACGACTTCCGGATCGTCGAGGACGTCGGGGTGAGCCCGGTGGATGCGGTACGCGCCTACGCGGCAACCGACGCGATCTTCGGGGTGGGTCCGCTGTGGCACGGCATTCGCGAGGCCGGGCTGCCGATCGCGGTATCGGACCACATGACTTTGGACACCCGCCGGTTGATCGACCGCGCCGGACGTTGGTTGCTCAACTACCGTCCGCAGCCCTTGGCGGTGGGCGCTGAGATCAACCGTTTCGCCGAGAAGGTGGCCGAGCTGACGCCGCGTATGTCGGAGTGGCTACGCGGCGACGACAAGACCATCGTGGAGAAGGAAGCCGAGGAATTCGCGGCCCGGGGTGCATCCGAGGATCTGGCCTACATGGTGGCCACCGGGTTGTACCGGTACAGTCTGCTCGACATCATCGACGTCGCCGACATCGAGGAGCACGACCCCGCCGAGGTCGCTGACACGTACTTTGCATTGATGGATCGGCTGGGAACTGACGGGCTGCTGACCGCGGTGTCGGAACTGCCACGCAGCGACCGGTGGCATTCGTTGGCGCGCTTGGCGATTCGTGACGACATCTACTCGTCGCTGCGATCGCTGTGCTTCGACGTGCTGGCGGTCGGCGAGCCGGACGAAAGTGGTGAGGAAAAGATCGCCGAATGGGAACACCTCAGCGCGTCGCGCGTCGCGCGGGCACGGCGAACGCTGCTGGAGATTCACGACAGCGGCCAGCGGGATCTGGCCACCTTGTCGGTGGCGGCACGCCAGATTCGCTCGATGACGCGCACGAGCGGGCGGGGCGCCGCCGGATGACAATCGGTTTCGTTGCGCCGGTTCCGGTTCGCTGGTCGGACATCGACATGTACCAGCACGTCAACCATGCGACCATGGTGACGATTCTGGAGGAGGCCCGCATTCCGTTCCTCTCGCCGGCGTTCGCTCCCGATATCCTGACCACCGGCCTGCTGATCGCCGATGTACGGGTCACCTACAAGGGCCAGTTGCGCCTGGCCGATTCGCCGCTTCAGGCCACGATCTGGGTAAAACGTTTGCGGGCAGTCGATTTCACTCTCGGCTACGAAGTGCGATCAGTGAGCGCTGACCCGGAGTCGAGGCCCGCCGTCATCGGTGAGTCGCAGCTGGCCGCATTCAACATCGACGAGCAGCGGCTGGTGCGCCTCGCGCCGCACCACCGGGAATACCTTCAGCGGTGGATCAGATAGCCGAACGGGGCGTGTGGCTGCATCCGGAATCCGTTGCCGCTCAACGCGCGAACCTGGCTGCCTTCGTCGATCGAGCCGCGAGACTGGACGCCGCCGCGGTCATCCGGTTGCGCGCCCGTCCGGACGGGCAATTCACCGCCTGGACGGCCACCGGTCTCGACGTGCTGGCCAGCCGGGTGGTGGCGGGTGTCGTCCGCCCGGGCGACTTATCCGTCGGCGTAGACGAATTGGCGCGAGGGCTGACTGCGGTAGACAGTTCCGGCTACGTCAACCCGGGCTTCCCGATGGACTCGGCGTGGCGGGGAGCGTTGCCACCAGACTCGGGTTTCGTCCACCTTGACAACGTACCGGTTCGCTTGTTGTTGGACTTAGCGCAACGCGGAGCGGAATTGGCTAAAGAGCACGGCAGCGCACAAGGGCCGCCGGTGTCACTGCTGGACCAGGAAGTCATCCGGGTCAGCTCGGCGGATGTCAGCGTCGGTGTGCCCATGCGGTGCGTATTCGCGCTGACCGCAATGGGTTTCCTGCCGCAATCGCCTGAAGCTGTCGACGCCGGCGAGATCGTCCGTGTTCGGATGTTCAAGGCGTGGCTGCGCATCGACGCCCGGTTCGGTTCGGTGTATCGCCGTCGCGGCGACCCGGCGCTGGTGCTGCGCTGATCAGGGGGCGTAGTGCAGCCACAGCGGCAGCACTGAATGCAGATAGTCCACGAACTTCTTCAGGCCGACCCGGTATTCGACGTAACCGAACGGGTCGATCGCGCGCTCGGGAAACGCAATTCCGACACCGAACAACCCAGGAGCCAGGATGCCGTTGTTGGGGTTGTAGTCGAGTCGACCCCATTGTCTCGTCTCGGGCAGCGTTCTGCGCTCCAGACCGACGGTGTACACCGCGCGGTCGCACTCGGCGAGCTTTTCCTCGAACTCCGGGCCGTCGACCAGACATCGCTCCAGACGGTCGGGAAGCACACCGTCGATATTCTCCCGTGCCCAGACCGCCGCGCGCCCTTTGAGGCCGGAGTCGTCGAACAGAATCCAATCATCAAGATATACGGCATATTTGAGTGGGCTGCGGTAGAAGTTGACCACTTTCGCAACCGGGTGACGCAGCAGATGTGGCAGCACGATCATCGATGAGTGCGACGAGCCGAACACCGCGACCGTGGCGTTGTCCAGCGGTTCCGCGGCGAGTTTCTCGGGGTCGAGAGCGACTTCCAGCGGAATCTCGCGCAGCTGAGGGTAATCGAGCTTCTTCGGTGAAGCCCCGACGGCGAGGATGACATTCGTGGACGCCAGATCCTGTTGGCCTGTTTCGATATGCCACTGTCGTCGTTCCAGAAAGAGCCCGGTCGCGGTGGTTTCGAACGTCGTGACCCGCTCACGCAGGTGCTCGGTGATCCACAGCAACGGGTCGGCGACCAACGCGAGCGCGCAGGTCTCTTCGGTGTCTATCTCCGTCAGCGGCATCGGGGGCGCCTCGGAGAATCGAAATGCGTTGGCGCCGTTGAGGTAACTCAGAAAGTTGCCGACTTGCGTGTTGCTGGAGACCGAGCGCCACTTCGCCCCGAGATCGCCCGCCGCAAAGGCCGGATCGATCCAGGCGATGTCATCAGCGGCGATTCCTTCGTCGAGAAGTCTCCCCACGGCGGCGATCCCCCCGGGTCCGGCTCCGATGACTGTCCACGCGTAAACCATGGGTTATGTATAGAGAGGCGGGGTGCCCGGCGCTACCCGCGGGGGTCAACCGACGACACCAGCCACACCGCGGCATGGGGCGCCAGCTTTCCATCGACCAGCGGCGCGCTGGACAGAATCGGATCGCCGTCCGGCAAGCGCACAGCCCGATCGCTCGTGTTCAGCATGCACAGCAGACCGGCCTCGCCCCGGGCGAACACCAGCGTGCCGCGTGGCGCGTCCAGCCATTCGATCCGGTTGCCGGTGAACTCCGGTCGAGTGTGGCGGATTTCGATCGCACGCTGAAAAAAAGTCAGCGTCGAGTCGGCGTCGCCCGATTGCTTCTCGACGGTCAGGGCCGCCCACTCTGGCGGCATCGGCAGCCAGGTGTCGGTCGACGTCGAGAAGCCGAACGGGGGACTGTCGCCGCTCCACGGAACCGGGATACGGCATCCATCGCGGCCGCGCACGGTGTGCCCGGAGCGTTCCCAGGTCGGGTCTTGCAGGGCCTCGTCGGGCAATTCGACGTTTGCCAGACCCAACTCCTGACCGTTGTAGACGAACACCGCGCCGGGTAGGGCGAGTGTGACCATCGCCATCGCGCGGGCCTGGTCGAGTCCGCCGTAGCGGGTAGGCCCGCGCACCACGTCGTGATTCTCCAGTGTCCATGTGGGCGTCGCATTTTCGAGCGCGGCAGCGGCGAGGGTGTTCTCGATCGCGTCACGGACGTCGGTGGTGTCGTACTCGGCACGCACCATCCGGAAATTGAAGCCCAGGTGCAACTCGTCGGCCCGCACGTACTCGGCCCAGCTGGCGTTGTCGAACACCCAGACCTCACCGATGGTCACCGCGTCGGGAAAGTCGTTCATGACGGTGCGGATGTTGCGGTGAATCTCGTGCACGTCGGGATGATTGAACCGCGGGTCGCCATCGCTGAGCATCCGCGGTCGCATCTCGACGTCGGTGTCCGGCAGGCCCGGCGGCTTGGCCATTCCGTGCGCCACGTCGATGCGGAAACCGTCGACGCCGCGTTCCAGCCAGAACCGCAGCGTCTTCTCCAAGTCGTCGAATACCTCCGGGTTGTCCCAGTTGAGGTCCGGCTGCTCGGTATCGAAGAGGTGCAGATACCACTGGCCCGGATTGCCGTCCGGCTCGATCACCCGAGTCCACGACAGTCCACCGAACACCGACTGCCAGTTGTTCGGCGGCTCGGATCCACCGGGTCCGCGGCCGTCGCGGAAGATGTAGCGGTTGCGCGCGGCGCTGCCTGGCGCGGCGGCTAATGCTTCCTGAAACCAGGGGTGCTGCGAGCTGGTGTGGTTCGGCACCAAATCCGTGGTGACCTTCATGCCACGCTCGTGGGCCGCGGCGATCAGCCGTTCGAAGGCGGCTAGGCCGCCGAACAGTGGATCGACGTCTCGCGGATCGGCCACGTCGTAGCCGTGATCGGCCATCGGGGACACCATGATCGGGCTGAGCCACAGCGCGTCGACGCCCAGGCGGTCCAGATAGTCCAACCGCGACGTCACGCCGTCGAGGTCGCCGACGCCGTCGCCGTCACTGTCGGCGAACGACCGCGGATACACCTGGTAGAAAACCGCGCGAGCCCACCACGGCTCGTGTTGTGCCGTGCCCATCAGAACGTCGAGTTCACGAGGGAGTGCGCCGCCATTTCCAGGTAGTCGAGCAGCTCCTTGCGATGAGCGTCGTCGAGCGTCGCCGAGTCGACGGACGCGACCGCGGTGTGCATGCACCGCAGCCACGCGTCACGTTCGAACGGGCCGATCTGAAACGGAACGTGGCGCATCCGCAGTCGCGGGTGGCCGCGCTGCTCGGAGTAAGTCCGCGGGCCGCCCCAGTACTGCTCGAGGAACATCCGCAGCCGTTCTTCGGCGCCGGCCAGGTCGTCTGCGGGATACAGCCGCAGCAGAATCTCGTCTTCGGCGACCAGTTCGTAGAAGCGCGACACGATCGCGTGGAAGGTTTTTGTGCCACCGACGGCGTCGTAGAAGCTCTGTTGTGGTTGGTCCATCGCCCTCCATTGTGGGCCATGCCCGAAGCCGGCCGCAGAGCGACATATGAACCTTGGTCGCGGATGTCGCAACCGGCTGTTCACCGGATTGACCAGCGGGCACGGGGCTATTTGGGGTGCGCTGGACGGCGAATCGTGGTGGACTGTCGGCGGAGGACGTATGCCGCAGCGCAAAAAACGCCGCAGCCACCACACTTCAGGGGCCGCGGCAGGCCTTCCCGGGCCCGCGACCGGCTCAAGCCTGCACAGCGTTCATATCGCCGACACCCTCCCACTGGTTTCGCACGAAAACGGATCGATCTGGAATCGGCGACGGGTGTTACTGCTGAACTCCACCTACGAGCCGTTGACCGCGCTGCCCGTCCGGCGGGCGATCATCATGCTGCTCTGTGGCAAAGCCGACGTGGTGCACGACGATCCGTCCGGTCCCGTCATCCACTCCGCGGCCAGATCGATCGCGGTGCCATCGGTGATCCGGCTGCGCACATTCGTTCGCGTGCCCTATCGGGCCCGCGTGCCGATGACCCGCGCTGCCCTGATGCACCGGGACCGGTTCTGCTGCGCCTACTGCGGAGGCAAGGCCGACACTGTCGACCACGTGGTGCCCCGCAGCCGGGGCGGCGAGCACTCGTGGGAGAACTGCGTGGCGTGCTGCTCGACGTGCAACCACCGAAAAGGTGACAAGTTGCTGGCCGAGCTGGGCTGGTCGCTGCGCATGGCGCCGGCGTCGCCGAAAGGTCAGCATTGGCGACTGCTGTCGACGGTCAAAGAACTCGACCCGGCCTGGGTGCGATATCTCGGCGAAGGCGCGGC
>JBAWAV010000678.1:0-2072 GCA_049589475.1 Mycobacterium sp. | reverse complement strand
CGTTGTCGCTGACGGAATTTCGATCCCGGCCGGGCATGTCGGTGGTATGGACGTGAAGTGGTACGGCACCGTCGGCGGCCAAGAGGTCCTCGCGGTGAAGCAGCGCTGGGTTGCCTGCCGAGCATTGGAACCGGCGTGGACGATCGAACACGGTTATCGAGTGGAGATCGTCGGGGACCCGAATGTCTACGTGAAGGTCGACTTGATGCCAACCACAGAAGATCTCGCCGACTTGACTGCCCAGCGGATGCGCAGCATCGGACTTCGTATCACCGCCGCTCCGCTGGTCAATGCGATTCCCGCGGTGTGCGCGGCGGGACCGGGAATCGTGACTTACGCTGAGCTGCCGACGATCTCGGCTCGTATCTTCGCGCCCGAAGGAACGCCGTAGATCCAGGCCCTGGTTGCTGCAGCGGTACGGGCGCCGAACCGATTAGCCCACGTCCTCGAGGTCCACGCTGTCGGCGAAGACGAGGTTGCCGTCGTCGAGCTGGACGGCCCACCGCCGACTGGGTTCAGCGATGCGGACGTCACCGACGGTGACGGCGCAACCGGGCGCATCGCCAAAGTCCTCAACGATGACGCCCGCGCGCTCGTGACCACCGACGGCGTTCACCCGCACACGTTGACCCACCGACAAGTCACCACCATCCGCCACAGCCCGAGCGTAATACGCGTCGATCCAAATGGACGTTGAATGAGGCTGAGGCGAGCCCAAATTGATACCGACCCTTGATGTCTCTCGGTACGACCGCCAACCGCGAACCGGAGTACGCACACCGGACTGAATTCGGCCAGCGAGGCTACACCGTTAACAGCAGTCACATTGTTAACATCACGCGATGCATGACTCGTCGCGGAGTATCAGCCTTCGGCGATCACGCCCGGTTTCGCGGCGTGACGCGCTGCGCTACGCCACCGCTGTGTCGGCGCTGGCCGGACTGGGTGCGGCGTCAGTAAGTGCCGCCACCCCCGCGGCGGCGGCCGCTCCGACGCTGATCGACTTCGCCATGCGCCAGATTCCGGCCCAGGACATCCGCGCCGCGGGGCACTCGGGCATCGTGAACTACGTCTCGTTATCGCGTCCCGGCTCGTCCTTCGGTGCCAAACCGATCACCCGGCCCTACGCCGAGTCGCTGACCGCCGCCGGGCTGGTGATCGTCAGCAACTACCAATACGGCAAGCCGGGCGGGTCGGCGCCATCGGACTTCACCCGCGGGTTCGCCGGCGGCGTCGCCGACGCCCACACCGCCTGGCAGCTGCACACCGCGGCGGGTGGCGGCCAGAGTGCACCGATCTTCTTCACCGTCGACGACGACATCAGCCGCGACACCTGGAATAGCGTTGCGCTGCAGTGGTTTCGCGGCATCAACTCGGTGCTCGGAGTGCAGCGCACCGGTGTCTACGGAGGTATCAACACGTGCCAGTGGGCCGCCGCTGATGGCGTCATCGGGAATTCGAAGACGCCCGGGCACCGGTGGGCCTGGCAGACCCGGTCCTGGTCCCACGGTCAGGTCGACCCCGCCGCCGTTCTCTACCAGCGCATCGTGAGTACCGCGTCGAATCCAGGGCCGGTGGTCGGCGGTCTCGAAGTCGACGTCAGCGACGTCCTGGCGCAGGATTGCGGCCAGTGGAACCTGCATCCCTGAGGTCGTAAACCACTTCAAGCGGCCGCCAGCATTGCTTACCGCGAAGCGTTATGAGTGGGACTCCACCGGGATGGCAATCTCGTTGCGCCGCAACATAGGAAGAGTCCACGGCGGATCGTAGAACCACGCGGCGGGTCCACCTATGGGTTCGAAACCCGTTTCGCTCAAGGTCCGCATCAAATAAGCAGTTTCGCGTGCAACGGCCTGTGAGCTCGTGCTACCGGAGAATCGGCGTACTGCAACGGTCTCTGCTGGGACGGTCACCAGCTGCACCGCCTTATCATTGGGTTCCGGCAGTGACTCTATTGACTTCCCCGCCGGCATGAAGAACCGGATCAGCCATTCGCCCTCGTTGGTGGCGCTTTCGGTGACCGGCGCAGTCATCGAGATCTTCTCGCCGCGAACAGCGCCGTCCTGCTGAGC
>JBAWAV010000677.1:0-22371 GCA_049589475.1 Mycobacterium sp. | reverse complement strand
TTCGAAGGCTTGCGGAAGCTGATCGAGCGGGAACACGTGGTCGACGAGTGGTCGCGCTCCGGACCTGGCCATGACCGCCACGAGGTCTTGCCAAGCAGCACGGTGTTGCTCCGGTGTGTAGTAGCTCAGAGCCATCGCGCCAATCCGCAGCCACAACCATCCCGGAGAGCCGGGTGCGCGACGAGATTGGGTTGCCTGACCCATACCCTTGTGCCGTAGTCACGTCTAGAGCATAATGGGTCGACCAACCCATTAATCGGGCGTGTGCGAATCGCCCTGCGGCTCGGGAGGAATCAGGATGACGACTGTCCATCATCGCTACCTGTCCGTCGACGGTCACCGGCTGTTCTTCCGCGAAGCCGGCGATCCGCATGCGACATCCGTGGTGCTGCTGCACGGCTTTCCGACGAGCTCGTACATGTTCCGCGATCTGGTTCCGCTGCTGGCCGAGCGCTATCACGTGATCGCGCCGGATCACTTGGGATTCGGCCTTTCCGACGCACCGTCCGTCGCGCAGTTCGACTACACATTCGATGCCCTCACCGCGTTGACGAAGGGCTTGCTGCGCGCGCTGAAGGTCGACCGGTATGCGATGTACGTGCAGGACTACGGCGCCCCGATCGGGTGGCGGCTGGCGCTCAGCGAGCCGGCCGCGGTCACGGCGATCATCAGCCAGAACGGAAACGCATACGAGGCGGGCTTTGTCGAGGACTTCTGGAAGACCGTGCGGGCCTACCAAGCGTCGCAGACGGCCGAGACCGAGAGCGCAGTCCGGCAATTTTTGACGTTGGAGGCCACCCGCTGGCAATACGTCACCGGGGTGCCGGACGAGACGCTGGTCAATCCTGAATCCTGGTACCACGACTATGCGCTGATATCTCGACCCGGGAATGACGACGTGCAGCTCACGCTGTTCCGCGACTATGCCAACAACGCACCGCTCTACCCACGTGTGCACGAGTACTTCCGCAACAGCAATGTGCCGCTGCTCGCGGTGTGGGGTCGCGGTGACGAAATCTTCGGGCCCGCCGGTGCGCGAGCCTTCGCTGACGACCTACCCGACGCCGAAATCCACCTCGTCGACGGAGGGCACTTCTTGCTGGAGTCAGCGCTCGACGAGGTTGCCGGCTTGATCGACTCATTCCTCGGCAAAGTGCATCGCGTGGCCTGACGCGACGCGCCGGCGTATGGGTTGAACGTCCCATAACCAACGACGCCGAGGCGTTAATCTGGCGCCATGATTCCTGCCAGCTCGGACGGCGACCGGGCTTTGACCCCGAAGGGTCGGGCTACCCGCGATCGAATCGCGGAAGTCGCTGCCGGGCTGGTGCTGCGCGAGGGTCTCTCGGCTTTGAACATGGACGCTGTGCGCACGGCAGCGTCGGTAAGCGGTTCACAGCTCTCGCATTATTTCACCGACAAGCGGGCGCTGATCCACGCGGTGATCGCACGTCAGATCCAGGTCGTGATGGACTTTCACCGCCAGCCCAAGCTCGGGACATTGGATACCTTCGACGACTTCGAAAGCTGGATCGATCTCAACATGCGCTATCTGCGGCGTATCGGCTACTCCGGTACGCCGACTTTCCATGCGCTCGCCGGTCAGCTCGGTAAGTCCGATAAGGCAACCCGCCGCACGCTGGCATCGGGCTACTGGCAATGGATTGAGTTGCTGGAACAGGGATTCCAGCGGATGAAAGATCGCGGCGTGCTAGTCACCGACGCCGATCCGCGACGGCTGGCGTTGGTGTTGGTCAGCGCCCATCAAGGCGGCGGCATCTTGACCTTCACGTATCAGGAGGAGTGGCCGCATGCCAATGCCGTCCGATTCGCCCTCAACTACGTACGCATGTTCGCCGCCGACCCCGACGAACGTGTCCCGCGACCGCCCCGGCGGCCGCGCCGCACCGTCAAGCGGTCGACAACCGCCGCGAAGTCGACGACCTGATGCCCGGCGACTCCGCGTCGCGTTTGACCAGTAAAGGACGCGCGACGCGAGAACGTATTGTCGGCGCCGCCGCCCGACTGATGTTCCGGCATGGGGTCGGCAACACCAGCATCGACGAGGTGCGTCATTCGGCGGCGGTGAGTGGATCGCAGATCTCGCACTACTTCCGTGACAAACGCGACCTGACCCGCGAGGTCATTGCGGCACGCCGCGGCGACGTCCGCAAGTTCCACACCCAACCACGACTAGAGACCTTCAGCAGCCTTGACGCACTGCAAGCTTGGGCTGACGCGACGGTCGCCGAGATCGATTCCGTCTACCGGAAGGGTGGCTGCGTCTACGGATCCCTGGCGGGCGAACTGACCGATACCGACGTCGAGGTGCACCAAGATCTCGCCGGCGGTTATGACGAATGGATTGGGTTGTTCCGCGCTGGGCTTACCGAGATGCGTGACCGCGGCGTTTTGCGTCCCGACGCCGACCCGCGACACCTCGCGGTCTCACTGGTCGCGGCGCATCAGGGCGGTGCCCTGGTCACCTTCATCACCAATGATCCAGAACCATTGCGCGCAGCGGTGAATGGCGCTGTCGAGTATGTACGTTCATTCGCGGCACCTCCAGTCAGCGCAACAAAACCCCGCTCACGTCGTCGCACTCGGGGTTGACGGGATGGAGTCATGTGGACTTTATGGGCTGATTGACCCATAATAATGGGTTATATCTCCCACTTGTTGAAAATGGAGGTCCTCCGATGTCCATCGCTGCAACGTCGTCGTCTCCTCAATCCCTGCCCACCGCCCCCGCCGTAGTGCGTGAACGGCCGAGCGGGGAAAGCATGTGTGCGATTGTGCTGGAGAAATTCGGTGGACTGGACAGCCTTGTCTACACCGACATTCCCAAGCCGCTGCCGAAAGACGGCGAGGTCGTCATCAAAGTCCGGGCGTTCGGCGTCAACCACGCCGAGGCGCACATGCGTCGGGGGGAATGGGCAGAAGCCGCCGAGGTGAGCGGAATCGAATGTGTGGGCACCGTGGACGCATGTCCTTCTGGCGAATTCGCGATCGGCGCCAAGGTGGCCGCCCTAATGGGAGGACTGGGGCGAACCATCAACGGCAGCTACGCCGAATACACCCGGGTGCGCGCGGCCAACGTTGCCCTCATCGAGTCGGATCTGCCGTGGTCCGATTTGGCGGCGCTGCCTGAGACGTATGCGACCGCATGGACTTGCCTGTTCCGCAATCTCAAACTCTCGGCAGGCCAGACCGTCGTAATACGCGGCGCAACTTCATCATTCGGCCAGGCGGCCGTCAAGATGGCAGTTGCTGCCGGTGCCCGCGTCATCGCTACCGCGCGGAGCCGAGAACGCTTCGCGTTGCTCGAAGAGCTCGGCGCCGCACGTGTCGAATTGGAATCGCAGACACTGGCCGGCACGATCTCAGAAGCGGGGCAGATCGACGCCGTCCTCGACCTCGTCGGGAACAGCACGATCCTGGACTCACTGGACATGCTTCGCCGTGACGGGACGGCATGTCTGGCGGGATGGTTGGGCGGTCTGGACCCGATCGTCGAGTTCAACCCGCTGCTGCGGATGGCCAGTGGGGTGTACTGGTCGTTCTTCGGAAGCTTCGTCTTCGGCAACCCAGGTTTCCCGCTGTCCGACGTACCCCTTCAGGACATCGCAGCAAAGGTGGCAGCCGGCCAGCTCGAAGCGGCGCCGTCTCGCGTCTTCTCTTTCGATGAGATCCACGAGGCGCATCGGATCATGGAGGCCGGTGAGGCTGGCGGGAAAATGGTTGTCGTCGTGGAATGACCACTAGATGATGGCATCATGATTGCTGCGCCATCTGTGTTGGTGTTCGACGTCAACGAGACCCTGATCGACATCGACTCCATCGCGCCGTTTTTCGAGCGAATCTTCGGTGATGAACGAGCCATGCGGGAGTGGTTCGGCCAGCTCGTCACGTACTCGATGACCGTGACGTTCTCGGACAATTACGTCGACTTCTTCACCTTGGGCCAAGCAGTGCTGCGGATGCTGGCGGCCGTCCACGGCGTCGAGGTCACCGAGGAGGACGGACAAGCACTCAAGCACGCCATGCTGACCATGCCGGCTCACCCTGATGCCTCCGACGGGCTGGCATCGCTGCGAGACAACGGCTTTCGGCTAGTGACGCTGAGCAATTCACCACCCAATCCGGACGGCCCCAGTCCGTTGGAGCATGCCGGATTGAGTCGCTTCTTCGAACACCAATTCAGCGTCGACGCGAGTCGAGCGTTTAAACCGGCCCCGACGACGTACCAGCGAGTGTGCGACCAACTGGACGTTGCACCGGCGGAGTGCATGATGGTCGCCGCCCATGTCTGGGACACCATCGGCGCGCAGGCCGTCGGATTCTGCGGCGCGCTCATCACCCGCCCCGGTAACGCCCTGCTTCCCGTCTCCGGCCTGCGGCAGCCCGACATCGTCGCTCAGGATCTACGCGAGTTGGCCGCCAACCTCACACATTGGCCGGACCAGACGTTTACCCAGTAGTCAGCAATTCAGCCGAAATTTCGGAGGCCCACATGTCCGCCGCGACGACAACGACCCGCCATATCATCATCGACTCGCCGATCGGACCCCTCACGCTGGTACGCGACGACGACGGCCTGACCGGTCTCTACTACCCCGGACACTGGACTCGCCCGGACCAGACGACGTTCGGCCCCCAGATCGACCCCAGCGACGACCCGGGATTCGAGGACGCCACCAAGCAGCTCAACGAATACTTCGACGGTGAGCGAAAGGATTTCGATCTGCCACTCAACCCGCAAGGCAGCGACCGTGCCCGGCGAGTGTGGCAGCTACTCGCCGAAATCCCCTACGGCCAGACCACGACCTATGGTGCCCTTGCCCGCGATATCGGCGAAGGCATCAGCCCACGCGCCATCGGCGGCTTCGTCGGTCACAACCCGCTGTCGATCTTCATCGCCTGCCATCGCGTGGTCGGATCCACCGGGAAGGTCACCGGATACGCCGGCGGCCTGGACCGCAAGCAGTATCTCCTCGAGCTGGAGAAGGCGATACCGGTTGCGCCGCGATCGTTGTGGTGAAGCTGCCGTTCGAGAAGGTCGTGGCGCAGCACGGTCCCACCGTGCTGCGCATGGTTCGCGCTGTGCTCAGCCATGCCGACGCCGACGATGCCTGGTCCGATACATTCCTGGCCGCGATCAAGGCCTACCCCGATCTGCCCGCCGACGCCAATGTCGAGGCGTGGCTGGTCACGATCGCCCACCGCAAGGCGATCGACATCATCCGCGCCACTGCTCGACGGGCCACACTTGTTGCGGATACACCGGATGCGAAGTCGCCGGACCATGCCGACAAACCGCACGCCGAGTTGACCGAAGCGGTTGCGGCGCTGCCGGCCAAGCAACGTCAGGCGGTGGCCTATCACTACCTGGGGGGCCTGCCCTATGCCGAGATCGCCACACTGCTCGACAGCAGCCCCGCCGCTGCCCGCCGAGCGGCCGCCGACGGCATCGCCGCGCTGCGGCGCACCTATGACACGGAGTCCGACCATGAGCACCTTTGACCTTGCCGCGCTGTATCCGGTCAACGACGGCGACATCACCGTCCTGCACGCCCGGCTGGCGGCGGCGGCCGAACACGACGACGTGCTCGACGTCGCCTACCGCACCCTCGACTCGCCCGTCGGTTCACTGCTGATCGCCGCAACCCCGATCGGGTTGGTCCGGGTGGCCTTCGACATCGAAGGTAATGACGCTGTCCTGCAGACACTTTCCGATCGGATCAGCCCGCGGGTGCTGAATGCGCCTGCGCGTCTCGACGGCGTCGCGTATCAACTGGACGAGTATTTCTCCGGACGCCGTCACAGCTTCGACGTGCCGCTGGATTGGCAGCTGTCCAAGGGGTTTCGCCGCACGTTGCTCGAACATCTGGCGACCGACATCGGCTATGGCACCACGGCGAGCTACGGCACATTGGCGCGACTGTCGGGCTCGCCCAAGGCAGTTCGCGCGGTCGGAACGACATGTGCGACCAACCCCATCCCGGTCGTCGTGCCGTGCCATCGCATCGTCCGCGCCGACGGCACGATGGGTCGGTATCGCGGCGGACCCGTCGCCAAACGCACCCTGCTGGATCTCGAGAGCGCTCGATGACGGCTGCGCGCAACCGGGTAACACCGTGCGGTGAGATCATCGCCGTGACCGGCCGCGGTGCGTGGATGGGCAACCGAGGTCGTCTCCACAAAGGCCGCGACATCGTCCGCAACCATCAATCGAAGGCCTGGATCACCTGCCTGCTGGAGTTCAAGGGTCGTCACGCCCCGCAGTGGGCGCCGAATCACTACACCCAGCTGTTCTTTCTCGACGAAGCTGTCGCCTTCGCTGCCGGTCACCGACCATGCGCCGAATGCCGACGCGGTGACTACAACATCTACCGCGATGCCTGGTCTGAAAAACACAGCGGTACAACGCACTACGCCAAAGACACGGACCACCAGCTGCATTACGAGCGAACAGCCTCGGCCCACGAAATCCTGCCGTGGAACACCCTCCCCGACGGAACGTTCATTCACGCCGACGAGGGCCCGGCGGTTGTCGTCGGGGATCATCTCGCAGTGTGGGACGACAAGGCCTACACATACCGCAATCGATTACCGCGGCCGACCATGGGGTCCGCGTCGGTGCTCACCCCGTCGTCGACGGTCGCGGTGCTACGTGCCGGATACCCGGTTCAGATCGACGAGAGCGCCCGCTGAATCTGCCGATGTCGACCAAGCATTCGGTTTTGGGTTGTACAACCCACCGCTCTCTTCACCGCAGTAGGCTGGCAATCTACGCGACAGGGAAGGGCCGAAAGTGCTTACAGCCAACGATGCTTACGACGTGATAGTGCTCGGTGCCGGGCCGGTCGGACAGAATGCCGCCGAGCGCGCCAGGGCTGGGGGACTCAGCGTCGCGATGGTCGAGCGCGAACTCGTCGGTGGCGAATGTTCCTACTGGGGATGCGTGCCCAGTAAGGCGCTGCTGCGCCCCGTCATCGCCGTCGGGGATGCCAGCCACGTCGACGGTGCACGCGAAGCGGTCAGCGGTCGGATCAGCGCTGCAGGCGTCTTCGGTCGACGGGACCGTTACGTGAGTAACTGGGACGATGCCGGCCAGGCTGATTGGGTCGCCGGGATCGGAGCAGCACTGGTGCGCGGCCACGGCAGGTTGGACGGGCCCCGCCGAGTGACCGTGTCAGCTGGCAACGGGGATATCACGACACTGACAGCACACCACGCCATCGTCATCTGCACCGGAAGCCGCGCAGCGCTTCCAGATCTGCCGGGTATCGCCGGAGCCCTACCGTGGACCAACCGCAAAGCCACCGACAGTAGTGCGGTGCCAAACCGTCTCGCCGTCGTCGGTGCGGGCGGTGTGGGCGTCGAAATGGCCACCGCCTGGAACGGGTTGGGTGCCGCGGTGACACTCTTGGCTCGTGGGTCTGCCCTGCTGCCCCGGATGGAGGCTTTCGTCGGAGGGTTCGTCGAGCGCGCGCCGGTCACTCTGACATTGAGCGATGAAAGCACACTAGAAGTCGACGAGGTGTTGTTCGCGACAGGTCGCGCACCACGGACCGATGACATCGGCTTGGAGACAGTCGGACTCACGCCAGGAAGCTGGCTTGACGTCGACGACACCTGTCGAGTGCGAGCCGTCGACGACGGCTGGCTCTAGCGGCCGGTGACGCGAATCATCGAGCACTGTTGACTCATGAGGGCAAATACCAGGCAAGGATCGCCGGTGCGGCGATTGCGGCGCGTGCGGCGGGCGAGCAGTTGGACACCGCGCCGTGGGGCGCGCATGCCACCACCGCCGACCACTGCGCGGTGCCGCAGGTGTTCTTCACCGAACCCGAGGCTGCCGCGGTCGGATTGTCGGCCGAAGAGGCGCAACAGGCCGGTCATCGCGTCCGCGCGGTCGACATCGAAATAGGCGATGTCGTCATGGGGGCCAAGCTTTTTGCAGACGGTTACGCGGGCCGGGCCCGCATGGTTGTGGACCTCGACCACGGGTATCTCCTCGGCGTGACCCTCGTCGGGCCCGGTGTCGCCGAGTTGCTGCACTCTGCCACCATTGCAGTCGCCGGTCGAGTGCCGATCGAGCGTTTGTGGCATGCGGTTCCGTGCTTTCCCACCATCAGCGAAGTGTGGCTGAGACTGCTTGAGGCATATCGAGATTCGTCGACAGCCTAGTCGGCGGCGGCGTCAGGGCGGGGATCGCCGAGTCGGGATCGGATGGCAGCCCACGGATCTGCGTAACGGCCCGGCGCATTTCGGTATGCGGCCTGCCGCTTGAGAAACTGCCGCGCAGCCGGGGCGACGAGGAACATGGCGTAACGCTGCCAACCGGCGGCGGCGCGCATCTCGGCAAGCATGTCCGGCCAGGAGTGCCGCTGGAAAGACAGCGCCTGCTGGGCGCGGGCGGTGTCCAACCAGTCTGTGACAAACCAGCTTTCGTCGCTGTCGGGATCGCCGGGCCTGCCGGCGGGCAATACGTTCGACAGGCCCCGCGCCGCGGCCATCGCCACGCCGACGTCCTTCTGCCTATGCAGATGCGACTCGTCGCCGGCGATCAGCAGCACTTCGCCGACGACATCGGCAGTAGTCGCGGCGGCGAACGCGGCCGCGACATCACGCACGTCGACGGTGTGGATGCGGCCGTCGGTCGGCAGTGCGCTCTCGAAGTACAACGCGTCACCGGTGAACGGCATCGCGCGCGGGTCGACGCTGATGACGCCACCGAGGCGCAGAATCACCCACTCGAGGTCCGACGCACGGACGAGGTCCTCGGCCTCGACCTTGTGCGCGCCGTAGAGGTCCGACGGCCGCAGCGGAGAGTCGGCGCGCAGCCGATCTTGATGACGATGCGGGTTACGGGCGCCGTACACGGCGTTGCTGGACGCCAGGATGAAGCGCGGCGGCCGCGGGTTCGACTGCGCGGCGCGCAGCAGCGCTGCGGTGGCGTCGACGTTGACGCGACGGCCGAGCCCTGGGTTGCGATACACCGGCGGCGGGATCGCGGCCGCCAGGTGGACGATCGCCGTCGGGGACACCTCGGCGACGAGCCGGTCGACTTCGCCCTGGTCGGTCAGATCCGCCCAGCGCGCTTCGGCGTTCGCGGGCAGCACGGTCTTGCGTTGCCTGGGCGTGCCGAGGTCGGTGGCGACGACGTCGTGGCCGATCTCGACAAGACGCCGCACGGTCTGCGATCCGACCAGCCCGAAACCGCCTGTGACAAGCACCTTCTCGGCCATCTTCCCCCTGTGCGTGATTTATCCCTGAGACCAGTCGAAAAGCGAATATGGGATTCTCTAAAAAAGAGAGTACTGTATACGCAGGTGGTTGCCGGGCGGCTACGGCAGCCATCGATCGCATCAACGTTGCAGCGGGGAAATATGGGCGACAGCGCGTCGGGCGAGCCGGAAATCGCCAAGTGGGATCCGTCGTTCACCGAGCAACTCCGAAATGTGGTCGCGCCGGTGGTCAACCGGTGGTTTCGCGCCGAAGTCCGCTGCCTGCCCAACATGCCGCCGACAGGCGGGGCGTTGGTGGTGTCCAACCACTCCGGCGGCATGATGACGCCGGACGTGATGATCCTCGCGTCGGCCTTCTACGACGCCTTCGGTTACCAGCGGCCGATGTACACCCTGGCCCACTACGGCCTCTTCCTCGGACCGTTGGATGGGTGGTTACGTCGCGCCGGTGTCATCGAGGCCAGTCGGGAGAACGCCGCCACGGCGCTGCACTCCGGCGCGGTGGTGTTGGTCTTCCCCGGCGGCGACTATGACTCCTACCGACCGACGTTTAGCGAGAACACCATCGATTTCAACGGTCGCACCGGATACGTCAGGACCGCGATCGAAGCCGGCGTGCCGATCGTGCCGACCGTCTCGATCGGCGGGCAGGAAACCCAGCTGTTCTTGACGCGCGGCAACTGGTTGGCCCGCAAGGTTGGGCTGACCAAGGCGCGGATGGACATTCTGCCGGTGAGCTTCGGTTTCCCGTTCGGCCTGAGCGTGATCTTCCCGCCGAACGTGCCACTGCCCGCGAAGATCGTCACCGAAGTGCTGGAGCCGATCGATATCGCCGCCCGCTTCGGCGACGATCCCGACGTCGAAGAGGTGGACGCTCACGTGCGCTCGGCGATGCAGACAGCGCTGAACCGCCTTGCGCGCCAACGGCGCTTCCCCGTCCTGGGCTGAACGCGGCGCCGGGCGAACCATCTGACCCGAATCCGCGAATCCGGCTGATTCCGGCTGGCCCGGGTGTTGCATGGACACGTCGACACGAAGAGGTGGGTCGTGAAGAGACTCAACGGTATGGACGCCATGCTGCTCTACAGCGAGACGCCGAACCTGCACACGCACACGCTGAAAGTCGCCGTCATCGATCCGTCCGCCGGCGACGTCGAATTCGACTTCGACGCTTTTCGGCATCATCTGCGCCGCCGGTTGCACCTGCTGGAGCCGTTGCGCTACAAGCTCATCGACATCCCGTGGCGGCTGCATCACCCGATGTGGCTGGAGGACTGCGACGTCGACCTGGAGTACCACCTGCGCAGGATCCAGGTGCCCCCGCCCGGCGGCCGCCGCGAACTCGACACCGTCATCGGCACGGTGGCGTCCACACCGCTCGACCGCAGCCGCCCATTGTGGGAGTTCCATTTCGCCGAAGGGCTGGCCGGTGGACGGTTCGCACTGATCGGCAAGGTCCATCACGCCCTGGCCGACGGCGTCGCCTCGGTCAACCTGATGGCCCGCGCGATGGACCTCAAGGACGCACCGACCGACGAGCGCGACAACGACGAAGCCGGCGTCTCGCCAACGACCGCGGGCCTGCTGCGAGCCGCCGCCCGCGACCACGTCAAGCAGATCGCTGAGCTGCCCGGGCTGCTCAGCGATGCCACCAAAGGGTTCGCCCGGGTGCGCCGCCGCAGCCGGGAGCGCGGCGATCACCCCGACCTGGCGGACGCGTTCGACGCGCCACCGACCTTCCTCAACCACGTGGTTTCGCCACAGCGCCGGTTCGCCACCGCCGCTCTTCGGCTGGCCGATGTCAAAGAAACCGCCAAAGCGTTGGGCGTCACACTCACCGACCTGGTGCTCGCGATCGCGGCCGGCGGGCTGCGGCAACTGTTGCTGAGCTATGACGGCACCGCCGACCGTCCGATCATTGCGTCGGTGCCTACCGCGACCGACAAGTCGGAGCGGGTGACCGGCAACGAGATCAGCGGGCTGATGATCTCGTTGCCGGTGCACATCGCCGATCCGGCCGAGCGGGCCCGACTGGTGGCGCTGGCCACCAAGATCGCCAAAGAGGATCACGAGACTCTCGGTCCACGCCTGTACGGACAGCTGATGGGTTACCTGCCGACGGCGATCGCCCCGGCGGCGTTTCGATGGCTCAGCGAGCGCGACACCCACAACAAGTTGATGAACGTCGCGGTCTCCAGCGTGCCCGGGCCGCGCGAGCGTGGCCACTTCGGCGGCGCGCCGGTCAGCGAGATCTACTCGACGGGCGTGCTGTCCCCGGGCGCACCGGTCAACATCACCGTGTGGAGCTACGTTGATCAGCTCGGCGTCGCGGCACTCACCGACGACCGGACCTTCGACGACCCGCACGAGGCCACCGGCGCACTCATTGCGGCGTTCAGCGAATTACGCAGTGCTGCAGGGCTTTCCGATAGTGACGGCTTAGTCGAGGCAGAGCACGCGCTGCGCTGAATTCAAGCGGCCAGGACAGCGTCCAGCGCCGAGAAGAACAGACCGAGCCCGTCGTCGGACGGTCCGGTCAAAGCCTCGGTGGCATGCTCGGGATGCGGCATCAGCCCGACGACGCGACCGTTGGCGGAGCTGATGCCCGCGATGTCGCGCAGTGAGCCGTTGGGGTTGTCGAGGTAGCGGAACACCACTCGCCCTTCGCCTTCCAGTTCGTCGAGCACCTCGGCGGAGGCGACGTAGCGCCCCTCGCCGGATTTCAGCGGGATCAGCAGGTCGGCGTCGGCTTCATAGCGTGACGTCCATGCCGTCGACGTCGACGCGACCCGCAGTCGCACGTCGCGGCAGATGAAATGCAGACCGGCATTGCGGGTGAGCGCACCCGGCAGCAGCCCGGCCTCGCAGAGCACTTGAAAACCGTTGCAAATGCCGAGAACTGGCAGTCCGCAGCCCGCCGCGGCGACAACCTCGCCCATCACCGGAGCGAATTTCGCAATGGCGCCGCAGCGCAGATAGTCGCCGTAGGAGAAGCCGCCGGGCACCACCACGGCGTCCACACCCTTAAGATCGGCGTCGGCGTGCCACAGGCCGACAGCCTCGGCCCCGACCGCTCGGGCCGCGCGGGCAGCATCAACGTCGTCGAGCGTGCCGGGGAAGGTGATGACGCCGATCCGCGCCGTCACTGCGGTTCTCTGCTTACGGTCCAGTCTTCGATCACCGTGTTGGCCAGCAACGACTCGGCGATCTCGGCGAGCGCCGCGTCGTCGATGCTGTCGTCGACTTCGAGCTCAAACCGCTTGCCCTGCCGCACTTGTGAGATACCGCCGTGACCAAGCCGACCCAGTGCGCCGACGATCGCCTGACCCTGCGGGTCGAGGATCTCAGCCTTGGGCATCACGTGCACAACCACCCGGGCCACCGGCACTCCTCCTACTGATCTGGCTGCTCGGCGACAACTCTACCGGTCGACGTCCCGACCGCCCGGTTAGCACGAGCCGAGGTAGGCCGCGCAGACCGGCGAGGTCATGGCGTCCAACACCTGCGCGTCCGAAATGATCGGCCAGGGCGGCCCGACGGGATCCGCGGCCCACAGGGTCAGCTCGCTGAGCGTGCTGTTCTCCGGGTGCGCGACAAGATAGGTATGCATGATCACCGGCCCGCTGATCACCGCGGCCAGCCGATCGGGTTCGTCGACGGTGACTGACGGCGACTCCGCCGCGGCACCCAGCTGGCAACCCCGCAGCGCGTCCGCGGCGATCGCGAACACCGATGATGCGTTCTGGCCGCCGCGGGCGGTGTCGCCGCGCCAGTGCAGGACCTGGGCCCGCAGCTGCCACTGACCCGCAGGGTTGTTCACCGTCGCCCGGCCGGCGACAGCGGAATTGCGGGTGTCTTGCGGGAACCCGGGAGTCGCACAGACCTCCTCGAATCGGAACCGCGGGGTCGCCGTCCCCGTCATCGGCACCGCCGACCCGGCCAGCAAGGGCCAGTGATAGGTCGAGTTCAGCGGTATCGCGGACGGGGAGATCCACGCGGTGTCGGGAATCTGGTCGCATACCGGCGGACAAGTCTCCGGATCGGCGAACGCGACGCCCGCCGCGCACGTCGGCGCCAGGCCGCCCGCGATCAGGATCGCCGCCAGTGCTAGGCGCATGCAGTGCACCCCATGAGCGCACAATCGTAGACATGCAACTCACGCATTTCGGTCATTCCTGCGTTCTCGCCGACTTCGGCCACACCACCGTGCTGTTCGACCCGGGAACCTTCTCGCACGGCTTCGAGGGCATCACCGGTCTCTCCGCAATCGTGATCACCCATCAACACCCCGACCACGTGGACGAGGACAGGCTGCCGGCGTTGCTCGACGCAAACCCGGGCGCCGCGCTCTACGCCGACCCGCAGACCACCGCTCAGCTCGATGTGCCTTGTCAGGCGGTGCATGTCGGCGACGAATTGTCCGTCGGCGAGCTGACCGTCCGCGCACTCGGCGGACGACATGCCGTCATCCATCCGGAAATTCCGGTGATCGACAACATCTCCTACCTCGTCGGCGACGGTGAGCATCCGGCACGCTTCATGCATCCCGGCGATGCGCTGTTCGTCCCCGACGAGCCGGTGGACGTGTTGGCCACACCTGCGGCCGCGCCGTGGATGAAGGTCTCCGAGGCGGTCGACTACCTGCGCGCCGTGGCACCGGCCCGGGCGGTGCCCATCCATCAGGGCATCATCGCCCCGCAGGCGCGCGGCATCTACTACGGCCGGCTCACCGAGATGACCGACACCGACTTCCAGGTGTTGCCCGAGGAAAGTGCTGTGGCGTTCTAAGAACTGCGACGAGAGTGCGGCCAGGTGCACACTCGATGTCGAAAGTGCGGCTGGGCGCACTTTCGACCGGCTAGGCGATGTCGCTTGCGGCGCCGCGGCCCGCAGCACGACCGGAGAAGATGCATCCCCCGAGGAATGTCCCTTCCAGCGCCCGGTAGCCGTGCACACCGCCGCCGCCGAAGCCGGCCACCTCACCGGCGGCGTAGAGTCCGTCGAGCGGAGTTCCATCCGCCGTGAGCACGCGGGAGTCTAGGTCGGTTTCCAAGCCGCCCAACGTCTTTCGCGTCAGGATGTGCAGTTTGACCGCGATCAACGGGCCGGCCTTCGGATCGGCCAGGCGATGCGGCGCGACCACCCGGCCCAACCGGTCGCCGAGGAACCCGCGCGCGGCGCGGATCGCGGTGATCTGACCGTCCTTGGTGAAGCGATTCGCGACCTCACGGTCGCGGGCGGTGACCTCGTCGGCCACCGTCGCATAATCCAGAGGCGCCACATCGGGCAGTTTGTTCATCTCCGTGACCAACTCGCGCAACGAGTTCGCGCTGACGAAGTCGACGCCGCGGTCGAGGAAGGCCTGCACCGGCCCCGGCGCACCCGATCCGGCACGCGACGCCAGCAACTGACGGACGCTGCGACCTGTCAGGTCGGGATTCTGCTCCTGACCCGACAATCCGAATTCCTTGCCAATGATCTTGGCGTTCAACACAAACCAGGTGTAGTCGTAGCCGGACTTCGCGATGTACTCCAGCGTGCCCAACGTGTCGAAGCCGGGATACAACGGCACCGGCAACCGTTTGCCCGCCGCGTCCAGCCACAGCGACGACGGCCCCGGGATGATCCGGATGCCGTGCAGCGGCCAGACCGGGTCGTAGTTGGTGATGCCTTCGGTGTAGTGCCACATCCGGTCCCGGTTGATCACTCGTGCGCCGGTCTTCTCGGTGATCGCGATCATTCGACCGTCGACGTGGGCAGGCACCCCGGCGAGCAGTTGCTCGGGAACCCGTCCCATCCGTTCCGGCCAATTCGCCCGCACCAGTTCGTGGTTGCCGCCGATGCCTCCGCTGGTGACGATCACGGCTTGGGAACGAAACTCGAACTGCCCGATAGCGTTCCGCGACGACGAAACGCCGCGCGGCTCGGCCGAGGGCTCCAGTACGGTACCCCGGACCCCGGCCACCGCGTCGCCTTCGACGATCAACTCGTCGACCTGATGGCGGTACGCGAAGCGCACGTTAGGCTGGCCGCGCAGTCGCCGCGCGAAGATCTCGACGATGGCCGGCCCGGTGCCCCAGGTGATGTGAAAGCGGGGCACCGAATTGCCGTGCCCCTGAGCGCCGTAGCCGCCCCGCTCGGCCCAGCCGACCAACGGGAAGATCTGCAGACCCCGGGCGCGCAGCCAACTGCGTTTCTCCCCCGCCGCGAAATCGACGTAAGCATGGGCCCACTGCCGCGGCCAGTAGTCTTCTTGCCGGTCGAACGCCGCGGTGCCCAGCCAATCCTGCAGCGCGAGTTCGTGGCTGTCGTGGACACCCAACCGACGCTGCTCGGGGCTGTCGACGAAGAACAAGCCACCGAACGACCAGAACGCCTGCCCGCCGAGGTTGGCGGCGTTCTCTTGGTCGACGATCAGCACCTGCTTACCGCGATCCGCCAACTCACAGGCAGCCACCAGGCCGGCCAAGCCCGCCCCGACGATGATGACGTCTGCGTGGGTATCGCTCATGGCGCTACACAGTAGCGACCTGACCGGTCAGGCTGCGTCGAGAATCGCCTGATCGGCCCGCCATTGGTACACGGTCGGTTCGCATCCCTGCAGCAACGCCAGGTCGACCGCGTCGAGCATCGCTTGCAGCGGCCCGGGCTTGCGCAGGTGATGAGCCGCGACCGCGACTCGCACGACGCCGCCACGGCGCGCCACCCGCTCGGCCGACAGCACCAGCATGCGGCACCACCACGGCTCGGCCAAGAAGCCCTCGCCGATACCCAGCACCCGCGACCGCACCGTCGTGTGCCGCACCAGGTCGGTGATTCCGTGCAGGTCGGCAAGAAGACGAAACCCGTTGCGCGGCAACGCGGTGACCGTTCCCGGCGACACCGTCCATCGCGGTGCTGCGAACAGCCGGGTGCGCAGTCCGAGGTGTTCGAGCACCCGGTCTGCGGCCATCAACCGCAGGTTGGCCTCGTGGGCGGGCAGCACCGCGAACTCGCCGCGGCGTTTCTTGGTGGTCGCATCGTCGAATCCGTTGAGCAGGATCGCGTCACCGACGGATCGCCGGTCGCTCAGCCACTCAACAGTGACCGGGTCGTGGTCCAGCCGATAGCCGCCCTTCAGGCGTGGCGCTACCAGCATCGACACCGGAACCGATCGCGCGTCCATCTTCACGCAGAATTCCGCGACGTCGTCCAACGTGCGTTCGCTGATCCCGGAGACCGAGACGATCAACTTCCCAGACACAACTCGATTTTGACGATGTCAGGTGTCCAGATGGTGACATACACGCGGACAGCAAGCGTCCGTTCAGCCTAGCTGCCAGCTAATCCGGCAACACCGCCTCGACGGCTTTGATCACCTCTGGTGCGTCCGGCACGGTCTGCGGGCGAAATCGGTTGACCACCACTCCACCCGGGGCGATCAGAAACTTCTCGAAGTTCCACTGCACGTCACCGGCCTGCCCGGCAGCGTCGGCGGTCTTGGTCAGCTCGGTGTACAGCGGGTGTCGGCCCGGCCCGTTGACCTCCGTTTTGGCTAACAGCGGAAACGTCACACCGTAGGTGGTCGAACAGAAGGTCTGGATCTCTTCCGCGGTGCCGGGTTCTTGGCCCATGAATTGATTGCACGGAATCCCGATGACAGTGAGGCCGCGCTCGGCGTAGTCGCGCGCGAGCTGCTCGAGCGCGGCATATTGCGGCGTCAATCCGCACTTGGAAGCCACGTTGACCACCAGAACCGCACGGTCGCTGTAGTCGGCCAGGGAGGTCGGGTGGCCATCGAGGCCGGTCAAAGAGATCTCGGTCACAGTCATGACTCCGACGCTACCTGCTCTCATCGAGCGCAAAGTATGTTGGTCAGCTAGCTAATTTCTCGTTAGGGTGGAGATCATGTCTTCTCCGGCAGCGCCATCGGCCGCGAGTACCGTACCGGCCGCCGTCGACCCGCACGACTATCCCGACACCCTCGACGCCGGCCTGCTGCGGATGGCCGGTGTCTGCATTCTCGCCTCGGTGATGGCGATCCTGGACGGCACGGTCGTGAGCGTCGCGCAGCGTACGTTCATCGGCGAGTTCTCATCCACCCAGGCCATCGTCGCGTGGACGATCACGGGTTACACGCTCGGGCAGGCCACGGTGATCCCGCTGGCCGGCTGGGCATCCGACCGATTCGGCACCAAGCGGCTGTTCATGGGCGCGGCGTTGTGGTTCACCTTGGCGTCGCTGCTGTGCTCGATGGCGTCAAACGTCAGCGAGCTCATCGCCTTTCGAATCATCCAAGGGTTCGGCGGCGGAATGCTCGTGCCGCTGACGCTGATCATCTTGACCCGCGAGGCGGGTCCGAGACGGCTCGGCCGGTTGATGGCGGTGCTCGGTATCCCGATGCTGCTCGCCCCGATGTGCGGGCCGGTTCTCGGTGGCTGGCTGATCAGCGCTTACGGCTGGCAATGGATCTTCCGGATCAACCTGCCGGTCGGCGCGATCCTGCTTTTGTTCGCGGCCTTGATTTTTCCACGGGATCGTCCTCGCCCGTCGGAGGCGTTCGACTTCGTCGGAATGCTGTTGCTGTCACCGGGATTGGCGACACTGCTGTTCGGGATCTCCTCGGTGCCGCGGCGCGACAGCTTCACCGACAACCACGTGTGGATACCGGGGCTCATCGGGATCACCTTGATCACCGCGTTTGTTTTGCACGCGCTGTACCGGACCGGGCATCCGCTCATCGACCTGGCGCTGTTCAAGAACCGGGCGGTGACGCTGTCCAACTCCGCGATGTTCGCCTTCTCGGTAGGGTTTTTCGGCGCCGTCCTGGTGATCCCCAGTTATCTTCAGCAACTGCTGCATGAAACACCACTGCAGTCCGGGCTGCAGCTGATCCCGCAGGGACTCGGCGCGATGCTAACGATGCCGCTGGCCGGCACCTTGATGGACAAACGCGGACCCCGCAATGTCCTGCTGGTCGGCATTACGTCGATCGCCATCGGGCTGACGGTATTCGCCTATGGCGCATGGCAACAGGCGGCCTATCAGCCGATTCTGCTGGTAGGGCTGGTCATCACCGGCATCGGCCTGGGCTGCACCCTGACACCGCTGTCCGGGTCGGCGGTTCAGACGTTGGCACCCCACGAGGTAGCCCGCGGGTCGGCGCTACTCAGCGTCAATCAGCACGTCGCCGTCGGGGTCGGCACCGCGTTGATGTCGGTGATCTTGACCAGCCAGTTCAATCGCAGCGAAACCATTGCTACCGCAGAGAAACTCGGGATCCTGCGAGGTAAGTTCGGGAAGCACGGTCCACCGGCTGCGCCGCACCATGAGGTCTCCGCCGATTTCACCAGCCGGCTGATGCACGACCTCACCCACTCCTACACCCTGGTCCTGGTGGTGGCGATCGTCGTTGTCGCACTGACCCTCGTGCCGGTGGCGTTCCTGCCGAACAAGCCGCCGCCCGCGGGAAAGCGGCTACCCGTCCACTAGGAGATCGTCGACCTGGCCGCTGCCATAGTGGTCGCGGTCCGCGGCCGCCAACAGCCAAGCGTATTGGTAGGCAACCTCTTTCCAGCGCTCGTAGCGGCCGCTGATACCACCGTGGCCGGCGGTCATCTGGGTCTTCAACAGCACCGGGTTGCCGTCGGTCTTGGTGTGCCGTAGCGCGGCGACCCATTTCGCCGGCTCGACGTAGTAAACCCGGGTATCGTGCAGCGACGTCATTGCGAGGATGGCCGGGTACTGCTGTGCGGCGACATTCTCGTACGGCGAGTACGACTTCATGTAGTGGTAGACATCGCTGTCGCTCAACGGGTTTCCCCATTCGTCCCACTCGGTGACGGTCAGCGGCAGCGACGGGTCCAGGATCGTCGTCAACGGATCGACAAACGGTACCTGCGCCAGAATTCCGGCGAACAGATCAGGCGCGATGTTGGCGACGGCACCCATGAGCAGGCCGCCGGCGCTGCCGCCCAGTGCGACCAGGTGCTCCGGACGGGTGAGGCCGGTGTCCACCAGATGCTGAGCGACCGAGACGAAGTCGGTGAAGGTGTTCGTTTTTTCCAGCAGCTTGCCGTGCTCGTACCACAGCCGCCCCATCTCCCCACCGCCGCGGACATGGGCCACGGCGAAGACCATTCCGCGGTCCAGCAGTGAGAGTCGTGCGATGGAAAAGCGGGGATCCTCGCACATCTCGTAGGCGCCGTATCCGTAAACCAGTGCCGGCGCAGGGAATTCGATGTCGGCACGGTGCACGATGGAAATCGGTATTTTCGTGCCGTCGGCTGCGTGCGCCCAGTCGCGGCGTTCGACGTAGTCCTCGCGCCGGTAATCGCCGAGCACCGGTTGCTCGCGCAACAGGGTGCGCTCACCCGTGACGAGATCGAGGTCGTAGACCCGTATGGGCGTGATGAACGATCCTGCACCGACCCGAAGCTTCGGTGAGTCCCAATTCGGGTTGCCTGCCAGTCCGGCCGACATCAGCTCGGAGTCGAACGAAATCTCCTCCGCGCGCCCGTATCCATGACCGTCTATCGGCCACAGCTGAATTCGGGGCAGTGCCTCGCCGCGGTAGCTGATCACGAGGTGGCCCGCGAACGCATCGACGGCATCCAGTCGCACATCGTCGCGGTGCGGGATCAAGGTGCGCTGCGCGGTGGGGTCGTCGACCGGCGCCTCGACCAGAGTGAAATTCACTGCACCGTCGTTGTGCAGGATCAAGAACCGGTTCTGGCCGCCGACAATCGCGTGTTCCACCGAGTATTCGATGCCGTCGCGGCGCGGCAGCACAGTGACGAACTCGGCATGCGGGTCCGCGGCGTCCGCGTACCGCACCTCTGAGGTGATAGCGGACCCCGAGGCGATCTGGATATAGGCGTCACTGCGGGTCCGGCCGACCGCGACCCAGTACTTCTCGTCGGCTTCGTGGTAAACCTTTTCGGCCGGCAGACCGGAAGCAAGCCGATGCCGCCACACGGTGTCGGGACGCCACGCCGCGTCGACAGTGACGTAGTAGACGGTCCGGTTGTCGGTGGCCCATGTCGCGCCCGCGCCGACGCCGACGATTTCGTCGGGATACCGCTCTCCGGTGCGAAGGTTCCTGAACCGCAGGGTGTATCGCTCGTCACCGACAACGTCGACTGAATACGCGAGCACATTTCCGTCGGGGCTGATGCTGGCGGCGCCAAGTGAGAAGAAGTCGTGCCCCTGCGCCTCGATGTTCTCGTCGAGCAGCACTTGCTCACCGGGAATCTCGGTGTGTTCGTCGAGAACAGGTGGGTTCCAGTCGTCAAGATCGATAACCGCGCAACGGCATTGGACGCCGTACTGTTTGCCTTCGAAGCTGCGTGCGTAATACCACCAGTCGCCGCGGCGGACCGGCACCGACAGGTCGGTTTCCTTGGTTCGCGCTTTGATCTCGTCAAAGATTTTCTGCCGCAGCGGCTGCAGCTGAGCAGTCGACTGGTCGGCGTACTCGTTCTCGGCGTCCAGGTAGGCGAGCACCTCAGGGTTGGACTTGTCGCGCAGCCACTCGTACGGGTCGACGAACACGTCGCCGTGAAACTCTCGGCGAGTGTCGACCCGTTTGGCGACCGGCGCTCCGTTGGTGTCGGTCACGCGGCCGGGCCGATCCAGTCGTCGAACCGAAGTCCGGAGATCCGCTCGTAGGCCTCGACGTAACGGGTGCGGGTGGCGTCGATGATGCTGTCCGGAAGCGCAGGCGGTGGCTCGGATCCGCCACGGTCCCAACCTGACTCGGGACTCGTCAGCCAGTTGCGGACGAACTGCTTGTCGAAGCTGTTCTGCACCTGGCCGACTCGGTAATCGGCCGCAGGCCAGTACCGCGACGAGTCGGGGGTGAAGATTTCGTCGGCCAGCACCAGGTTGTCGTTCGCGTCGACGCCGAACTCGAATTTGGTGTCAGCGATGATGATTCCCTTTCGCAGCGCGTGGTCGGCGGCCTGGACGTAAGTCTGCAGTGTACGGTCGCGCAGTTGGTTCGCGCGGACGCCGCCGATCATCGTGATCACTTGCGGGAATGAGATGTTCTCATCATGTTCTCCCAGTTCGGCTTTCGTCGCCGGAGTGAACAGCGGCGTAGCGAACCGGCTGGCTTCGACCAGGCCCGGTGGCAACGTGATGCCACAGACTTTGCCGCTCTGCTGGTAGTCCAGCAGACCGGAGCCGGTCAGGTATCCGCGGGCGACGCACTCCACGGGGACCATCTCGAGTTGATTCACGACAAGCGCCCGACCAAGGACCTCGTCGGGGATCCGCGGATCGTCCAGCGGACCGGCCAAGTGGTTGGCAGCCTCGACCAGGTCGAAGAAGAACACGCTCATCGCGGTCAGGATGCGTCCCTTGTCGGGTATCACGCTGTCGAGCACGTAGTCGAACGCTGAAATGCGGTCGGTCGCGACGAACAACAAATGACCGCTGTCGATGCGATACAGTTCGCGGACTTTGCCACTGGCCAAGTGCTGGTAGTCGGACAGAGCGGGACGCATCGGGACAGCCTAGCCGGGTGACGATGCGGGCCATCGAGGCCCGCTGAGGAGCCCGGCAAATCAAATCTAGCCGGGTGACGATGCGGGGGCCATCGAGGCCCGCTGAGGAGCCCGGCAAATCAAATCGAGCCGTCGGCAGAAAGCCGATCTGCAGACCGCCCCTGTGCTGGGATCGGGAGTATGAAATCGCGGTTTGTTCCATACGCCAATACTCCGGGCCGGCTGCTAACTCAGTTGTTCAGCGACACCGTGGTGGTGGTCTGGTCGTTCGTGTGGGCGCTCGTCGGCCTGGCCGTGCACAGCGCGGTGTCGACGATCGCCGACGTGGGTCGACAGGTCCAAGGCGGTGCTCACGGTGTCGCCGACAGCCTCGAGTCGGCAGGCCAGAGTGCCGACCACATCCCCCTGGTCGGAAGCGCGGTCAGCGAGCCGCTCACCGCGGCCAGCAAGGCCGCACTCGAGATCGCCGGTGCCGGCCACAACCTGGACACCACCGCGAGCTGGCTCGCGATCGTGCTTGCGCTAGCGGTTGCGGCGCCCCCGACGCTTGGGGTGCTGGTGCCATGGCTGGTGTTACGTATTCGGTTCGTGCGGCGCAAGTTGACCGTGGGCGCGCTGGCCGCGACCCC
>JBAWAV010000676.1:0-2028 GCA_049589475.1 Mycobacterium sp. | reverse complement strand
AACATCACACAATTCCCTTGGAAAATCATGTGTATTCGCTGCACAACGCACTCCGGCCGGCGTGTCGCCGTGGTGGCCAACCCAGGCACCCGCTGATGACAATTCTTCTGAAGTTTGCACTTGGTTGCGGCGATAAGTCTGGCTACGATGGTCAGCAAATACTCGAATGGAGCTATTCGATCTACCAAACCCGGTGGAGGTCATATCGATGAGCACGACGTTTTCCGCCCGCCTGAACCGCCTGTTCGACACGGTCTACCCGCCCGGACGGGGACCGCATACTTCTGCTGAAGTGATCGCGGCGCTCAAGGCTGAAGGAATCACGATGTCGGCTCCGTATTTATCGCAGCTACGTTCTGGCAACCGCACGAACCCCTCGTCGGCAACCATGGCCGCCCTGGCGAACTTCTTCCGCATCAGGCCCGCGTACTTCACCGATGACGAGTACTACGAGAAGCTCGACAAAGAGCTGTCGTGGTTGCTGGTCATGCGGGACGAGGGTGTGCGGCGTATCGCGCTTCGAGCCAGTGGGTTGTCCCACGAGGCACAGGAGGACGTCGTTCATCGCGTCGACGAGCTGCGCCGCAAGGAGCACCTGGACGCCTGACGGCAGCTGCCACCGTCGGCCCGGTTAGGGTTGGCCAATCGATGCCGCACAGGCACCGCGACAGTCGACGAGACCCATGGAGGTAGTGCGCGAATGGGCCTGTTCGGCAAGCGCAAGACCCGCGCTACGCGTCGAGCCGAGGCCCGCGCGATCAAAGCCCGGGCCAAACTCGAGGCCAAGCTGGCGGCGAAGAACGAAGTTCGCCGGTTCAAGGCCGCGCAGCGGGCTGAGACCAAACATCTGCGCGAACAGCTGAAAGCCCAGCGCGGCAGCGACCAGGCCGCATTGAAGATCGCCGAGACCCATCTGAAGGCGGTGCGCGAGGGCAAGTTGTTGTCGCCGACGCGCATTCGCCGCCTGCTGACGGTATCTCGGTTGCTCGCGCCGATCGTGGTGCCGCTGGCCTATCGGGCGGCCATCGCGGCCCGTGGACTGATCGACCAGCGGCGCGCCGACCAGCTCGGGGTCCCGTTGGCCCAGATCGGTCAGTTCTCCGGGCTGGGCGGCCGGTTGTCGGCCCGCATCGCCGGAGCCGAACAGTCGTTGCGGACCGTGCACGAGAACAAACCGAAGGATGCCGAGACCAAGCAGTTCGTGACCGCGATGTCCGAGCGGCTCACCGACCTCGCGGCGGCGATCACCGCCGCGGAGAACATGCCCGCCGCGCGCCGCCGCGGCGCCCATGCCGCGATCTCGCGCCAGCTCGACGAGATCGACGCCGACCTGATGGCGCGGCTCGGCCTGACCTGATCTCTGGAGGCTCCGAATAGCAATGTCATCCCCTCGCAGGTTTGTGTGGCGCAGCGCGATCGGAGCGATCGGCGCATCGGCGCTCTGCCTCGGGCCGGCCGCCACAACAGCGTCGGCCCATGTCGAAGCGGGCAGCAGCGACGCCGTTCGGGGCGGTGTGGCGGTGGTCAGCTTCCAGGTCCCCAACGAGTCGACCACCGGCGCGGCCACCACCTCGTTGACCGTCGATTTGACCAACGTCTCCGCGGTCCGCACCGAAGCCAAGCCCGGCTGGACGGCCAAACTCGACCGCGAGGGCGGCTCGGGTGCAGTCCGTTCGGTGACGTGGACCGCCGCGCCGGACGGCGGGATCGCGGTGGACGAATTCGGGGTCTTCCGCATATCGGTGAAGCTGCCCGACGCCGACACGGTCAGCTTTCCTGCGACCCAGACCTACGCTGACGGCGCGGTGGTGAAGTGGGATCAGCCGTCGATCGCCGGCCAGGCGGAGCCGGAACGTCCCGCGCCGAAACTGGTCGTGGCCGGTGGGGCACCGTCGAATACTCAGCACACCGCCCAGCCCACTGCCACGGCGGCACCTCCCGCTCCGGTCCCGCCGGCCGCTGACAACACCGCCCGGGTGCTGGCCGGCGCGGCCCTGCTGCTCGCCGCCGTCGGCGTCGGTGCCGCCC
>JBAWAV010000675.1:0-2526 GCA_049589475.1 Mycobacterium sp. | reverse complement strand
GCGCCCGGCTTCGCCGCGCTGGCGATCGCCGCTGCCGGTGGCGGCGCCGCGGGTGCTGTCGGCCGCCGCGGTGGTGGGTCGGTTGCGCGGTGTGGTGTGCGCACCGCGAGACGCGGTCAGCGACGCGACACGTGCCTGCGCAGCAATGCAATTGGCCAGGCTGGCCGAAGCAGGGGTGCCCGGTGCCGACCCGGCCGGCTGGTATGGCATGACGCCGGTCAGCACCAGTGAGCCGATGTGGAGTAGGGAAGATCACCCAGAACATATGGTCACGCTGACTCCGTCGAGCCTGCAGACGCTGACTGACTGCCCGTTGCGTTGGCTGGCTGAACGCCACGGCGGGACTGACCCGCGCGATCTGGGCTCCACGGTCGGGTCGATGCTGCATGCGTTGATCGCTGAACCGGCAGCCAACGAGTCCCAGCTGCTGGCGGTGCTGGAGCGGGCGTGGCAGCATCTGCCGTTCGAATCCCGTTGGTACTCCGACAATGAGCTCAAGCGGCACCGCGGGATGATCCAGGCGTTCCTGGACTGGCGGGCCCGCAGCCGTGGTGAGCTGACCGAGGTCGGCGTCGAAGTCGACGTCGACGGACCGGTCGACGCGAACGTGCGGTTGCGCGGCCGGGTCGACCGGATCGAACGCGACGCGGCGGGACGACTGGTGATCGTCGACGTCAAGACCGGCAAGACCCCGGTCAGCAAGGATGATGCACAGCGGCACGCCCAGCTGGCGGCCTACCAGTCGGCGGTGGCCGAGGGCCTAGTTGCCGATGGCGACGAGCCGGGCGGCGGGCGGCTGGTCTATCTGGGCAGGGCGGGCTCGTCGGGTGCTGCTGAGCGTGAACAGGATCCGTTGACACCCGAGACGCGCACCCAGTGGCGCGACCAGATCCGTGCGGCAGCCGACGCGACCGCCGGGCCGCAATTCATCGCCCGAGTCAACGACGGCTGTGCGCACTGCCCGCTGAAGCCGAGCTGCCCGGCGCACACCGGTATCGACGGAAAGGGAGCGGTATGACCGTCATCGCGCCGCCGCGCTACAGCCCGGCCGAATTGGCAAGCGCGCTCGGTCTTTTCGAGCCCACCGAGGAGCAGGCGGCGGTCATCGCCGCCCCGCCGGGGCCGCTGGTCGTCATCGCGGGTGCGGGCGCCGGGAAAACCGAGACGATGGCCGCGCGGGTGGTATGGCTGGTGGCCAACGGCTACGCCGAGACCGGCCAGGTGCTGGGCCTGACGTTCACCCGCAAAGCGGCGGGCCAGCTGTTGCGGCGGGTCAGGTCGCGGCTGGCCCGGCTCGCGGGAACCGAACTGGCCGTCGGCAATCCGTCGGTGGGTGAGCCCGCCGGAACACCCGTGGTCAGCACGTATCACGCCTTCGCCGGTCAGCTACTGCGGGAATACGGCTTGCTGTCTTCTGGCGCAGGAGAGCCCATCGAGCCGGACACCCGGCTGCTCAGCGAGACCGAGCTGTGGCAGCTGGCCTTCGACGTCGTCAACGGCTATCCGGGTGAGCTGCACACCGATAAAAACCCGGCCGCCGTCACCGCGACCGTGCTGCGGTTGTCGGGTCAGCTCGCCGAACACCTCGTCGCCACAGGCCAACTCAGCGACACCCATGTCGGGCTCGAACAGCTGGTGCACATCTTGCCGCCGGGCCGCTACCAACGTGACCGCGGGCCCAGTCAGTGGTTGCTGCGCATGCTGGCCACTCAGGCCGAGCGTGCCGAATTGGTCCCCTTGATCGACGCCCTGCACCACCGGATGCGGGCGGACAAAGTGATGGACTTCGGCACCCAGATGGCGTCCGCGGCCCGGCTGGCCTCGGCGGTCCCGCAGGTCGGCGAGCAATTGCGCGCCCGCTACCGGGTGGTGTTGCTCGATGAATACCAAGACACCGGCTACGCCCAACGCGTCTTGCTGTCGGCGCTGTTCGGCGGCGGCGTCGACGACGAGTTGGCGCTGACCGCCGTCGGCGACCCCATCCAGTCCATCTACGGCTGGCGCGGCGCGTCAGCGACCAACCTGCCCCGATTCACCACCGACTTCCCGCTGCCCGACGGCAGCCCGGCGCCGTTGCTGGAACTACGGACCAGCTGGCGCAATCCGCCGACGACCCTGCAGGTGGCCAACGCCATCTCGGCGGATGCGCGGCGACGGTCGGTGGCGGTGCGGGCCCTGCGCTCACGGCCGGACGCCGCACCGGGCACGGTGCGCTGCGCGCTGCTGGGTGACGTGCAGGCTGAACGCGACTGGGTTGCCGATCATCTGCAGCAGCGCTACCAGCAGGCCGGCGCCGATGGTGGCGCGCCGCCGACCGCGGCGGTTCTGGTGCGGCGCAACGCCGATGCCGCGCCGATGGCCGCGGCACTGCGCGCCAGAGGTGTCCCGGTCGAGGTGGTCGGACTGGCCGGCCTGTTGTCGGTGCCCGAGGTCGCCGATGTGGTCGCGATGCTGCGCCTGATCGCCGACCCGACTGCGGGCGCGGCCGCCATGCGGGTGCTCACCGGCCCCCGGTGGCGGCTGGGC
>JBAWAV010000674.1:0-2168 GCA_049589475.1 Mycobacterium sp. | reverse complement strand
GGACTACCTGATCGAGACGTCCACGCTGACGGGTGCCCAGACGGTGGCGCTGGGCGCCCGGATCCCCGGGGTGATGGGCAGCGACGAGTTCCGTGACCGGGTCGCCGAGATCTCGCAACAGGTCGGCGAGAACGGCTGGCCGATGCCGCTGCCCGACGAACTGAAGGACGACCTGAAGTCCACGGTGGCCGACCTGTCCAACATCAGCGGGCAGCGTTTTGCCGGCATGCTGGTGGCCGGGGTCTTCCTGCGCGAATTCGTCGCCGACGGGGTGGCGTGGGCGCACCTCGACGTGGCGGGGCCCGCGTACAACACCGGCAGCGCCTGGGGTTACACCCCCAAAGGCGCCACCGGGGTGCCGACCCGCACCATGTTCGCGGTGCTCGAAGACATCAGCGAAAAGGGCTAGTCAACCGCTAAAACCTGCCGATGAACCCGCGCCGCGAAAGCGAACACCGGGTTTAGTCGCGGTACACAGTGGCTAATCCCTGCTCCGGCAAAATACTTCCGCGAAAGGCGCGAGCATGAATGTGCGACGGTTGATCATGATGGTGGGGGCGGCGCTTCTGCTGGCCGGCGCGATCGGGCTGTTGATTCCGGTGTCCGTCGGTGACTCCTACGGCGGTTCGATCGGGTGCGGCAACGCGATCGCGTCGAACCTGCAGAGCGCGCGCAGCGCCAACGACAAGACCGGGGCGAACATCCCCATCGTCGGCCAATTGGTCCCGCACACCGACTACGTTTCGGAGTGCCAGTCAGCGCTGTCGGGCCGGCGTTCGTGGTCGATACCGCTGGCGATTGTCGGGATCGTCGTTGCCGTCGGCGCCGCGCTGCCGGAGCTCAAAGCACGCCGAACTGCGGGGACTGGCGGTGGCTTAGCCGGGACCGGCTAAGTCCGCATGGCCGGCCGGTGGAACCAGCGGACCTTCTGCTGCCACGCGTGCGCTGAGCTGAACGCGAAGACGACACCACACAGGCTGGCGAACAGCCACACCAGGGCGGTGCCTATCGGCCCCTGCAGCGGCGGGACGAGTGCGGTGGTGGCTCGGACCACGCACGTCGCGATCCCGGAGCCCGTCGCAAACAGGTAGACGTTGGCCACCCGCCGGGAGCGCGGATCCTTACGCAGGATGAGCAGCGCGCGCGCGCCGAACAACAGCAGGTACGTGAGGGTGCCGCAGAGCAGCAACCAGTACACGGTCAGCCAGAAGTCGGTGCGCAGTTCGAAGAAGTCACGCGCATACACGCGGCTGCCGCCGCTCAGCGAGAAGGTGGCCAGCAGCAACGGAATGCACAGTGTGGCCGGCCGCTCCACGTATTGCTTGAACGCCGCCTGGATGGTGTCGTCGTCGCCGAGCCGGCCGAGCGCGTTGTAGACGATGGCCGAGGCCGCCACGATGTAGCAGTCGTGCGCCAGATAGTTCTGTAGGTTCCACTCGCCGGTGAGGCGATGCAGGGCAACGCCGAGGGTGTCGGAGGCCAGCGGCGACATCAGTGCGACGGCGCATCCTTGCAGCGCGATGTTGAGCGTGGCGGCGACTTCCCACCGACAATGCCAGGTCAAGCGCCGTATCCACAGGCTCCATGCGATGGATGCCAGGGTGATGACGATGAGGGCGGTCAGAGCCACGGCTACACCTCTGTACTCGTGTCCGTAAGGGTGAAGGCTAGAGCGGGGGCGCGTCGGAGCGCGGGCGCAATTCGGCGATCGCCGGTCGCCGTCTGCGGGTCTGCACCGCGACGTCGGTCAACACGGGCGCCACGTGCAGCGGCTGTGCCGGATGGCGGGCGCGTCCGCGAATCTCTTCGGCCGCCTCGGCGATCTCTTCGGGATCGATGAACCGGTAGCGCGTCAAGAGCTCGGCGCGATTGATGCCCAGATTGCGGGCCGCGGTGCACAAGTTGTCGGCCGTGATCAATGTGCCCTTGTCCAGTTGGTCGTAATACGTCGACCGGGGCAACTCCATCGCGGTCCAGATCTCTTCCCTGCTCAGGGGGCGCCCCGCCAAGTAAGAAAGGACCGTGGCCAGGTCTTTGCGAGTATCGTCGGGGTACACACCGGCACCATATCCGATTTCGCCGACATTCGATGCCGAATGCACGTAAATTGAGGAAAACGCGAACTGCATCCACGGCTTTAGCTAGGATTGCATTCAAATGGGCTGAGC
>JBAWAV010000673.1:0-1606 GCA_049589475.1 Mycobacterium sp. | reverse complement strand
TCGGCGGTGCGGGCGGCCTCGGCGGTGCGGGCGGCCTCGGCGGTGCGGGCTGCGTCGGCGGCGGCCTGGGCCAGGGTCTCGTCTTTGACCAGGATGCTGATGTGCGGCACCATGCCGTGCCGCCCGGGGGCGGTACCGCCGTCCAGGGCGGCTTTGCAGGCGGCGACCAGGCCATCCATCCGCCGCTGCGCCGCGGACCGGGCATCGGCCTGCCCGCCGGGCACCCCGAACGCCTCCGCCGCGGTCCGCACGATCTCATACGACACCGCATCCCCGCAGCTACCCGACAGCACCCCGGTGCTGTCGAGGGTCAGCCCGAACGACAGGTGGCGCTTTTCCCACCGCCGCCGCTCCCGCTCCTCGGCCCCCGCCGGATCCGCCCGGGCCGCGACCTCGTCCGCGAACCGCCGGAACCTCGCGGTATCCAGCCCCGGCGCGTGATCGAGTAACACCCGCTCGGCATGCGCGGCGGTCTTGGGGTCCTCCAGGAGCATGGTGGTGCGGGTGATGATCTGCGCCTGGTCGAACGAGATCACCCCCGCCTCCAGCGCCTGGCGGGTGGCGTCCCGCCCGGCCAGCTCCCGCGCGGTGGCGGTGACCGCGGCCGCGTGACCAGGGCTCAGGCCGCAGCGCGTCCGCAAGAACGCCGACGCTGAGGAATGCCCGCCCTCAGCGGCGCCGCCGGTGGCCTCCAGCGTCCCGGCCAGCCGGGCCAGGTGTCCCTGGGCCTGGCTGATGAAGCTGGCCAGATCAGTGATCTGGCCCATCAGCCCGGCCGCATCCAGCGTGACCGGATCGAGGCGGGCCAGCTCGGCCAGCGCCGCGTCCCGCGAAGACTGCTCTGGTAAACACATATTCGAATCATCCCACCAGCCACCGACAAAACCGGCGACCAGCGGGCGGGAGCGGAGGGTGCTAGGCCCTGAGGACGGGGAAGGGCGGCAACCCCGCGGGCCGATCCGCGAGTAGGGGGGTGACGGGGCCGATCTCGAGGAGAGGGGCTGACCAGTAACCGTGCCGGGATCCCGGTGCTCAGGTCAGGCGAACTCGAATGGCACGGTCGCTCCTAGGCTGGGTAGGTGGTCATGGAGCTGGTGTTCGAAACCCATTCGATAAGTGAGGACAACGAGGCGGGCCGGGCCACCGGGTGGCTCCCAGGCCGGCTGTCAGAACGCGGCCGCGTGCAGGCCGGGAAACTGGGCCAGCGGCGGCGTGAGGACGGGATCGCCGCAGTGTTCAGCTCCGATCTGGGCCGCTGCGTGGAGACGGTCTCCATCGCCTTTAGCGGGTCCGCGCTTCCCGTGCTGTAGGACTGGCGGCTGCGGGAGTGCGACTACGGGCAGCGCAACGGGATGCCGGTGGCCGAGCTGCACGCGGGCCGGGGTGATCACCTGGACCGTCCGTATCCGGAGGGGGAGAGCTGGCGTCAGGCGGTGACGCGGGTTGGCCGGTTCCTCGTTGACCTGCCGTTGCGCTGGAGCGGGCGGCGGGTGCTGATCGTCGGCCATACAGCCACCCGGTGGGGCCTGGATCATGTCATCGGCGGCGTGCCGCTCGAAGGACTTGTCGCTGCGGACTTTGCCTGGCGGCCGGGCTGGGAGTACCG
>JBAWAV010000672.1:0-2793 GCA_049589475.1 Mycobacterium sp. | reverse complement strand
TCTACCCTGCGGGTTATCTGACTGCCAACGTGTGGAATATGACCGAAGTTTCCGAACCTGCGGCTGGGCCGACTACGTTGACTGCGAATTCCCGCGACGACTATGGATTCGGCGCGCATGGTCGCCTCTTCCAGGCGGCGGCGTGGGTTGTCATCGTCGCCGGTGTCGTGTTTGTCGCTGCGATCCTTTTCTTTTCGGGACTGAGACTCGGCTCGTCCTCAGATTTCCACAATGGCTGGCGCCTTGGTAACGGCGGTAGCCGCGACGGCACCTGTCCGATGATGGAGTCGGGTCAAATGATGGGGCCCGGCCAAATGATGAGTCCCCGGCAGTCGTCTCCGACGCCGCAGACCGCGCCGCAACCTAACGGGTAGGCGAGCAAGCGACGCGGTGCCGGAGCAACCCCACTGGTTTTCCGCGTAGTGGGTCAGGATTTGGAGGCCGCCTTGGCTGGTGCCTTCTTTGCGGCGGTCTTCTTCGCAGCCGTCTTCTTCGCGGGAGTCTTTTTGGCGGTTGACTTTGCGGCGGTGGATTTTTTGGCCGGTTCCTTGCTGTCGCTGGAGCGTGCCTTCACGCTGGCTTCCAATTTGGCCAACAGGTCCGAGACGTCTTCGGTCTCATCTAGTTCCTTCGGCTTCTCCTCGGAGGTAAACGCCTCGCCGCCTTCGAGTTTGGCTTCGACCAATTCCCGCAGCTGATCCTGGTAGTCGTCGTGGTAGCGATCGGGATTGAAGTCGTCGGCCATCGAGTCGACGACCTGTCCAGCCATCTTGAGCTCCGCCGGTTTGATGTCGACCTTCTTGTCCAGCACCGGAAAGTCGGGGTCGCGGATCTCGTCGGGCCACAGCAGCGTGTGGATCACCATGACGTCGCGCTTGCTGAAGTCCTTGACCCGCAACGCCGCAAGCCGGGTCTTGTTGCGCAACGCAAAATGCACGATGGCCACCCGATCGGTGTCGGCTAACGTCTTAGCAAGCAGCACATAGGATTTGGTGGACTTTCCGTCCGGCTCGAGGAAGTAGCTACTGTCGTACAGCAGCGGGTCGAGTTCGGCGGCCGGGACGAATTCCAGCACTTCGATCTCACGACTGCGTTCCTCGGGCAGCGTCGCGATGTCGTCGTCGGTGATGATCACCGACTGGCCGTCGTCGGAGTCGTATGCCCGCGCGATATCGCGGTACTCGACGACTTCGCCGCACACTTCGCAGACCCGCTTGTACCGGATGCGGCCGTTGTCCTTGGCGTGCACCTGATGAAATTTGATGTCGTGATCTTCGGTGGCGCTGTAGACCTTGACCGGGACGTTGACCAGCCCGAAAGAGATCGAGCCCTTCCAGATGGAACGCATAGAGCCAGTATGCCCATACTGCTAGCCGGTTATGCGGCTAACCGCGCTGGGACGCGGCGGCCAGTGCGGCGCGATCCGGCAGGTCAGCACCCGCTCGTCCGACGGTGAGCGCCGCCGTCGCGCTGCCCGCCTCCAGTACCGTCGTCAGCGTGTCGATGCTGATCTCAGATAGCTCGGCACGCCGCTCCGCACCCAGCAGGCCAAGGCCCCACAGCGCGTCGAGCAGACCGACCATGAACGAATCGCCGGCCCCGACGGTGTCGACCACGTGCACCGCGCGAGTGGGCACGTCTGCCTCACCGGCTGCGCAGACTGCCATCGCGCCCTGGTCGGCCAGCGTCACCACCACCAACGCGGGACCCAGCGCCAGCCAGGTGCGCGCGAGCTGCTCGGGCGAACGGTCGGGGTCGAGCCAGTGCAGATCTTCCTCGCTGACCTTGACGATGTCGCTGCGCTCGACCAGATGCTCGATGCGTTGACGGGCCAGTTGCGGGTCGGCGATCAGTGACGGCCGCACGTTGGGGTCGTAACTCACTGTGGCCGACAGGTGGTAGGCGTCGACGAGCGCTGCGACCGCCAGGCATCCCGGCTCTTGCACCGCCGCAATCGATCCAGTGTGGAGCAGGAGCGGCGGCGCGACCGGCGGTGTGCCGGACAGTTGCCAGTCCAGATCGAATTCGTATTCGGCCGAACCGTTTTCGGAGACCGTGGCCCTCGCGGTGGATGTCCGCTCGGTGGTCTGGCTTCCGGGAACAAGTTGCACGCCTGCTGCATTGGCGTATTCGGCGATGCGCCGACCGTACTGGTCGTCGCCGATGCGGGTCAGGAAATCGACGTCTCGACCCAGTCGGCCCAGTCCGACAGCAACATTGAGCGGGCTACCGCCGACATGCTCGCCGCCCCCGACGATGTCGATCAGAGCTTCGCCGATCACCAGCCCGCGGCTCATTGCACTAATTCCTCCAAGGTCGCGCGAGCCCCTTTGTTGTGCAGTGAATCCAGCGCCCAGCCGTATGCCTGGACGAAGCGCGGCTGATGGGCCAGATCGCCGAACACCGAACCGATTTCGATGAACGCGCAGGGATTCTCGTACTGCGAGCGGGCGATCGGGACGAGTGAGTCCGCGAGCTGATCCACCACCTCGTACGGCTCGCCCCATTCGTCGGTGCCCTCGGCATAACGGGCCCAGCTGGCCACCACCGCTGCAGCGAACCGGACTGACCCGTCGCCGGCCAGGTTGTCGCAAATCACCGGGATCAGCCATTTGGGGATGCGATCCGACGAGAAGGCGCACAACCGCGCCACGGTGTCGCGCACGCCCGGGTTGGAGAACCGCTCGACCAGAGTGCGGCTGAACTCGTGCAGGTCGATCCCGGGCACCGGTGGCAGCGTCGGGATGGCCTCGTTTTCGAAGTAGGCAAGCAGAAAATCGGCGAACACGGGGT
>JBAWAV010000671.1:0-7498 GCA_049589475.1 Mycobacterium sp. | reverse complement strand
AAGCCGGGGCCACCGAAGCCGGGGCCACCGAAGCCGGGCCCGCCAAAACCCGGGCCACCGAAGCCCGGTCCGCCAAAGAATCCGTTACCGGACATTGTTGTCTCCTTCAATCGTGTGGCGACTGGTCGGCTGACGCAGCCGCTACTGTTAGATCTACTTAGTTGATACGCGCGCTCTCAGCATGTGTCAAGTAGCTTGATATCGCTGCATGTCGTGTCGTACGCGATCGCCGATCGCGTGTCAGCATGGAGGCGATGGCCGAATCCGAGGATCAACCGCTGGGCTTTCTGGTGCGACGGTTGATGGCGCGTTTGCGGCCCCAGGCCGCGCTGGCGTTGCGACCGCTCGGATTGGGTTTGCCCGAGTTCGTCTGCCTGCGCATTCTCGACGAAGACCCGGGCCGCACCAGCGCCGAGCTGGCCCGGCACACCCACGTCACGGCGCAGGCGATGAACCAGGTTTTGCAAGGCCTGCAGGACATGGGCCTGGTCACCCGCCCCGCGACCGCGCCGTCAGGCCGGGCTCTGCCCGCCCAGCTCACCCGGAAGGGCAGTGCCCTGCTCAGACGGGCCGAAGCCGCGGTCGGCGAAGCAGACGATCAATTGCTGGCGCACCTCAGCCCCGCGGAAAGGCGCCAACTCAAGCGATTGCTCTATCGAGCAGGAAACCGACCTGATGACGACGCCGCGACGTGCGCGCCTCGCGGAGAGGTCGCCCGTCGTCACTAGTGGCAGTGCTCTCCGTGCTCGTGCTCGCCGTCGGGGGAGCCGTTCATCATCCGCAGCATCGGAATGCCGCCCGTCGTCACGAACCGGACGACCAGCACCGCTGCCAGGACCAGGAATGCGATGTTGAGCCAGGTGGTGTAGTTCCACGAGATACCGGCTTCCATCACTGTCGTGTTGCGCTGCGACGGGATCAAACCTGCAGCGCCGAACGTCAATTCGACGAGGTAACCGGCCAGCACCATCGCGCCGTAGAAGGTACCGAGCAAGGTGAACATCATCGCTGTGCCGTAGTACTTCCGATAGATGTTCAGGATTGGCAGGATCAGCAAGTCGGCGAAGATGAACGCGACGACGCCGCCGAAGCTGATGCCGCCGTTCCACAACACCGCCGCCAAAGGAACGTTGCCGATCGAGCAGACGAACGAAAAGATCGCGACGACGGGACCGACAACCGGTCCCCACAACGCCGACAGCGTGGGGTGATCGGCGAAAAAGAAGTGCTGCCAGAACGATTCGGGCACCCAGGCCGCGATCGCGCCGGCGATCAACAGTCCCACCACCAGATCGCGGACGATCGCGGCCCACTCCATGACGAACACATGGGAGACCGAGGTGAAGCCCTCCCGTGACAGCAGTCGCCGCCAGAACGAACCCTCGCCCTGCACCGACATGTCCATCGCCGCATGGCCTTCCATCGAACCGGCCAACCCGCGATCGGCCTGCTCGCGGGCCGCGTCGATCAGTCGCGAGCGCACGAACAGCCGGAACAACACCGCGAGCACCACGATCATCAGCGGGCCGCCGACGAACTCCGCTGCGGTGAACTGCCAACCCATGAGCAGAGCCAGGATGATGCCCAACTCGACCACCAGATTCGTCGAGCCGATCTCGAAGGCCATCGCCGCCGTGAAGTCAGCGCCTTTGCGGAACAGGGAACGGGCCAAGGCCACCGCGGCATACGAGCACGACGAGGACGCGGCACCCAGTCCGGCCGCGATGGCCAGGGTGCGGGGCCGGTCATTGCCCAGCAGGGCCACGATGGTCGATCGGCGCACGACGGCCTGCACCACCGCCGAGAGGGCGAAGCCCAGGATCAGCGCCCACAGGATCTCCCATGTCATGGAACCTGCCAGCGCCAGCGCATGTGCTACTGCGTGGGTCATAGCACCACCCAACCGAATACCCCCAGGGGGTATTCCTCATCCTACGATCCTGGTGTCATTACGGCGCTTCGGACGGGTCCGGCGTTGCCGCCGACGCGCCAGAACCGACATAATTGCGTCAAGTGTGCAGGTAATAGAGGCGATCTGGGCCCCAATACCCGACACACCGGGCCTGGCAACGCAGTCACAGAAGCAACACCAGGCACACTGGTAACAACAAACGAAGCCGGGAGGGTGTTGCCGTGTACCGAGTTTTTGAGGCGCTCGACGAGCTGGGCGGAATTGTCGAAGAAGCTCGTGGCGTGCCGATGACCGCGGGCTGCGTCGTGCCCCGCGGTGACGTCCTGGAGCTGATCGACGACATCAAAGACGCGATCCCGGGCGAACTCGATGACGCCCAGGACGTGCTCGACGCCCGCGACTCGCTGTTGCACGAGGCCAAGACGCACGCGGACTCCGTCATGTCCGCCGCGAACGCAGAGTCCGATTCGCTGCTCAACCACGCCCGCTCGGAAGCCGACCGAATCCTGGCCGACGCCAAGGCGCAGGCCGACCGGATGGTCGGCGAGGCACGCCAGCACAGCGACCGGATGGTCGGGGAGGCGCGTGAGGAAGCGGCCAGGATCGGCGCCGCGGCCAAGCGCGAATACGAGGCAACCACCGGTCGCGCCAAGACCGAAGCCGACCGGCTCGTCGAGAACGGCAACATCTCCTACGAGAAAGCCGTGCAGGAAGGCATCAAGGAACAGCAGCGTCTGGTCTCGCAGACCGAGGTCGTGCAGTCGGCCAACGCCGAATCCGCCCGGCTGATCGACGCGGCGCACGTCGAGGCCGACCGGCTGCGTGGCGAATGCGACGTCTACGTCGACAGCAAGCTTGCCGAGTTCGAGGAACACCTCAACACCACCCTGCGCTCAGTCAACCGCGGCCGCCACCAACTCCGGACGGCGGCGGGCGTGCACGACTACGCCCAGCGGTAACCCTCCTACCAGCGACGCGGGGCGGCTCGCGGCCGCCCGTAGAATTGCGGCCATGGCCCGGCGGCACAACCACACAGCGCATCAGCGTCCGAGTTCGCCGCTGTCCGTGGACGTAGCGAGGCTTGGACGACGGCCGGGCGCGATGATCCCGTTGAACAACACGGTGGCCAGCCCGTCGCACATCGGTCTGGACCTCGTCGGAATTCAGCCCGGCGCGCCCCTGGAGCTTGACCTGCGCGTCGAATCGGTGTCCGAAGGCGTCCTGGTCAGCGGAACTCTGTCCGCACCGGTCACCGGCGAATGTTCACGCTGCCTCACACCGTTCACCGAGCGCATCGAGGTCGACCTGACCGAGCTGTACGCCTACCCGCACAGCATCACCGACGCCACCACCGACGAAGACGAGGTCGGCCGGGTCGTCGACGACATGATCGACCTGGAACAGCCGGTCATCGACGCCATCGGCCTCGAACTGCCGTTCTCGCCCGTGTGCCGCGCGGACTGCCCGGGACTCTGCCCCAAGTGCGGCGTCGCGCTGGCGAGCGCCGAACCCGGTCACCACCACGACGAGATCGACCCGCGCTGGTCCAAGCTCGCCGCCATGCTGCCGCCCGACTCCGATGGGGCGAGTAATGAGTGATCTGTTCGACGCGCTCGGCGTGGAGTTGGACGACGATTTGCTGACTCTGGCGTTGACCCACCGCAGCTACGCCTACGAGCACGGCGGACTGAAAACCAACGAACGTCTGGAATTTCTCGGCGACGCCGTGCTGGGCGTGACCGTCACGCACCACCTGTATCACCGACACCCCGACTGCCCGGAGAGTGATCTGGCCAAAATGCGCGCCGGCGTGGTCAACACCCAGGCGCTGGCCAGGGTCGCGCGGGGGCTGACCGACAAGGGATTGGGCGCACACCTGTTGTTGGGCCGCGGCGAACTCAAATCCGGCGGGACAGAAAAATCCAGCATTCTCGCCGACAGCCTGGAGGCCTTGCTGGGCGCGATCTATCTGCAGCACGGCATGGATGTGACCCAGGACGTGATCCTGCGATTGTTCAACGAACTGCTGGACGAAGGTGGACTCCTGGACTGGAAGACCAGCCTGCAGGAGTTGGCCGCGGCCCGCAGTCTCGGTGCGGTGTCGTATGAGGTGACCTCCACCGGACCCGATCACCTGCGGGAATTCACCGCCGTCGTGATCGTGAGGGACACCCCGTATGGATCCGGCATCGGCCGGACCAAGAAAGAAGCCGAACAAAAGGCCGCAGAGAAGGCCGTCGAGGCTCTGACGCAACTCGACAGCGCCCTACCCGGGGAACCATCCGGCTAAATGCCCGAACTACCCGAAGTCGAGGTGGTACGGCGCGGATTGCACGCCCACGTGGTGGGCAAGACGATCACCGCCGTTCGAGTGCATCACCCTCGCGCCGTCCGCCGCCACGAAGCGGGGCCCGCCGATCTCACCGCGCGGCTGCTCGACGCCCGGATCACCGGCAGCGACCGGCGCGGAAAATATCTGTGGCTCACCCTCGACGGGCCCAGCGGAGACGACCAGGCGCTCGTTGTTCACCTCGGCATGAGCGGGCAGATGCTGCTCGGCGAAATCCCTAACGCCGGCCACCTGCGTATCGCTGCGATCCTCGACGATGGCACCACGTTGAGCTTCGTCGACCAGCGGACGTTCGGTGGTTGGCAGTTGGCCGACCTGGTGACGGTGGACGGCAGCGTGGTGCCGACTCCCGTCGCACACCTGGCACGCGACCCGCTGGACCCACGATTCGACATCGACGCGGTCGTTAAGGTGTTGCGGCGCAAGCATTCCGAGATCAAGCGCCAGCTGCTCGACCAGACCGTGGTGTCGGGTATCGGCAACATCTACGCCGACGAAGCGTTGTGGCGGGCCAAGGTCAACGGCGCTCGTCTGGCCGAGGCTCTCACTCGCCGGCAACTGACCACGGTGCTGGAGGCCGCCGCCGAGGTGATGCGCGACGCGCTGTCGCAGGGCGGCACGTCGTTCGACGCGCTGTATGTCAATGTCAACGGCCAGTCCGGTTACTTCGATCGGTCGCTGAATGTCTATGGCCGCGAAGGCAAACCCTGCCGACGCTGCGGCGCGGTGATCCGCCGGGAAAAGTTCATGAACCGCTCGTCGTTCTACTGCCCGCGCGATCAGCCGCGCCCGCGACGCTGACCCGACGCGCACTTGCTTGAGTTTTTCCGCGCCGGCGTCGATCTCGGCTGTCTAGGCGACCCTGTACAAAAGAACTCATGACAGATCTGTGGGTGGAGCGCACCGGGGTGCGCCGCTACACCGGCCGTAGCTCGCGGGGCGCGGAAGTGCTCGTCGGCTCCGAGGACGTCGAGGGCGTGTTCACGCCGGGCGAGCTGCTGAAGATCGCGCTCGCCGCCTGCAGTGGGATGTCCAGCGACCAACCGCTGGCCCGCCGGCTCGGCGACGACTATCAGGCGACGGTGCGGGTATCCGGGGCGGCCGACCGCGACGAGGAACGCTATCCGCTGCTGGAAGAGACGCTCGAAGTCGACCTGTCGGGTCTGAGCGAGGAAGAGGCGCAGCGCCTGGAGATCGTCGTCAATCGGGCGATCGACCTGGTCTGCACGGTGGGCCGCACGCTCAAATCGGGCACAAAAGTCAGCTTCGAGATCGCCAACCGTGCCCGACCCTGACGTCCGGCTCACAGCGTGGGTGCACGGGCGCGTGCAGGGTGTCGGTTTCCGCTGGTGGACCCGCTCCCGCGCGCTGGAGCTGGGTCTGACCGGCTACGCCGCCAACCGTCCCGACGGCCGGGTGCATGTGGTCGCGCAGGGACCGCGTGACGCATGTGAACAGCTGTTGCAGTTGTTGCAGAAAGGCAAAACACCAGGTCATATCGACAAAGTTGTCGCTGACTGGTCGCCGCGCGGCGAAGCGATCAGCGGCTTCAGTGAGCGGTAGTCTGGCACGTCGTGTACCTCAAGAGCCTGACGCTGAAGGGTTTCAAATCCTTCGCCTCGCCGACGACTCTGCGGTTCGAACCCGGTATCACCGCAGTGGTCGGCCCTAACGGGTCAGGCAAATCCAACGTGGTCGATGCACTGGCCTGGGTGATGGGTGAGCAGGGCGCCAAGACGCTGCGCGGCGGCAAGATGGAAGACGTCATCTTCGCCGGAACGTCGTCGCGGGCGCCGCTGGGCCGCGCCGAGGTCACCGTGACGATCGACAACTCCGACAACGCGCTGCCGATAGAGTACTCCGAGGTGTCGATCACCCGACGAATGTTCCGCGACGGTGCCAGCGAGTACGAAATCAACGGCAGCACATGCCGTTTGATGGACGTCCAAGAGTTGCTGAGCGACTCCGGTATCGGCCGCGAGATGCACGTCATCGTCGGGCAGGGCAAGCTCAACGAGATCCTGGAATCCCGACCGGAAGACCGTCGCGCATTCATCGAGGAAGCCGCCGGTGTGCTCAAACACCGGAAGCGCAAGGAAAAGGCAGTCCGCAAGCTCGAGGCGATGTCGGTGAACCTCGCCCGGCTGACCGATCTGACCACTGAACTGCGCCGCCAGCTCAAACCGCTTGGCCGCCAAGCCGAAGTGGCTCGACGGGCCCAGACCATTCAGGCCGACCTGCGCGACGCCCGGCTCCGGTTGGCCGCCGACGACGTGGTCACCAGACAGTCCGAGCTCAACAACACCAATGAGGCCGAGGCGGCACTGCGTCGCGAGCATGACGAGGCCTCGGCCCGGATGGCACTGGCCTCCGAAGAACTGGCCGCCAATGAGGCGGCGTTGACCCGCCTTTCCGAGCGGGCCGAGTCTGCGCAACAGACCTGGTTTCGGTTGTCCGCGTTAGCCGAACGAGTCAGTGCGACAGTGCGGATCGCGAGCGAGCGCGCTCAGCACCTGGACGTGGAGACTACCTCGACGGGTGGCCCCGACCCCGACGAGTTGGAGGCCGAGGCCCAGCAGGTCGCCGCCGCCGAGCAGCAACTGCTCGCCGAACTGGCAGCCACCCGAACCCGACTCGACGCAGCGCGCGCCGAGTTGGCCGAACGGGAGCGCCACGCCGCCGAAGCCGAACAGGCGCACGTGGCCGCGGTGCAGGCCGAAGCCGATCGCCGGGAGGGCCTGGCCCGGCTGGCCGGCCAAGTCGAAACGATGCGGGCCCGTGTCGAATCGATCGACGACGGCGTGGCGAAGCTGTCCGAGCGCATCGAAGAGGCCGCCGCCCGCGCGGAACAGGCCAAGGCCGAGTTCGAGACGGTGCAGGGTCGAGTCGGTGAGCTCGACCAAGGCGAAGTAGGCCTGGATGAGCATCACGACCGAACCGTGACAGCGCTGCGGCTGGCCGATGAGCGGGTCGCTGAACTGCAAGCCGCCGAGCGCGGTGCAGAGCGCCAGGTCGCGTCCCTGCGCGCCAGGATCGACGCATTGTCGGTCGGGCTCGAGCGCAAAGACGGCGCTGCCTGGCTTGCCCAAAACCGCAGCAGCGCAGGGATTTTCGGTTCAGTGGCGAAGCTGGTCAAAGTGCAGTCGGGTTATGAGGCGGCGCTGGCGGTGGTCCTCGGCGCCGCGGCCGACGCGCTGGCCGCCGACAGCTTCAGCGCGGCCGCGGATGCGGTCGCC
>JBAWAV010000670.1:0-15101 GCA_049589475.1 Mycobacterium sp. | reverse complement strand
ATCGCCTCCTGCTCAGCCTGACCGATCGTCGACCGCATCAACCCCGCCTTGGCGCCAAACGCCGACTGCGACGCCACCAACTGCGGAATATGCGCATCCAACATGCTCATCCCTGAAATCCTTTCGTATTACCGTTGTTGCACAAGCAGACTCAGCTGTCGTCGCACTCCCCCTCGGGTGTCCACGTGTTGGGCAGCATCGGCATGCTCGGCCCACCGCCGAATCCGTCATCAGAAAGCGTAGCCAGCCCGGTTGCCCGCTCACTGCTTTTCGACACCGTGCCGGCAAATCCCAACGGGCCGGCACCTTGCTGCGACGCCGTCGGCGCACCCCAATCCGGGTCGACATCGACGTTCATGTCCGCGAACTCGTCGGCGTGGTCGCGTATCTTGGCCCGCCGACGCCGCCGCGTCCGATCCTTCGCCGCGGCCGCAACCGCCGCCGCCGCGGCCTCGGGCGCCTTGGACGCGCCGCGCGACGTCGGTTCCTGCGTCTTGGCTTGCGTGCTCATCCACGACCCGATCGTCGGACCACCCACGACGTACGGGGGCGTGAAAGCCGGCCCGGCGGCAGGTGGCGGGGGTGCCGTCGGTGGTGGCGGACCGGCCGGCGCGCTCGCCGCAGTCGCGGACGTAGGCGACGGGGCCGGAGCGCTGGGCGCCACCGACGACGCGAGGACAGCTGGGGCCGGCGCGGTTACCGGGAATAACATCGGCGCAGGCACGGAATCCACTGGCAGCACGATCGGTGGATGCGCCAAGGCACCTAACCCCGCCAATCCGGCGGCGCCACCGGCGGCCAGCGGCGCGAGTGCAGGGGCGGCCAGTGCAAATATCGCCGGATTCTGTGACAGAAAGATCGCGACTTCTTCGATGTGAATCGGGAAATCAAACAGCTGCCAGCTGATAAACCACTGAACGGCTTGCACGGGATTCGTGGCAAGGAGGTGCCCGAAATACTGGAAGTCCTCGGTGAGTTCGAGGGTCCGGGCAACCCAGAACGATGCCATTGCCGGGTTGACGTAAGTGTCATACGTTGCTCCGTTGAGCGTGCCCCCCGCAGGGTCCCAGGTGTACCCGTAGTTCTGCAGCCATTGCGCGATGATGTTGTCGAACGCGGTGTCGATCGTCGGGTCGTGCGCGAGCTGGCTATTGCCGATGCCCAATTTCTCCAACAAGTTTCGCAACCACTGCGGGACGCCCAGGGGGTTGTCGCCGCTGAGTCCGCCGTAGGGATCGCCGCTTGCGGCGGCCTGCGCGGTACTGTTCGATTTCAAGATCGGCGGTGCGGCGTCCGTCGTGGGCGTCGCCGCGACCGCAGTGTCGGCGACCGCCTGATAGGTGCTCATCGTGACGGCGGCCTGCACCCACATTCGCGCGTAGTCGGCTTCGTTGACTGCGATCGGGATCGTGTTGATCCCAAAGAAGTTCGTCGCCAACAAGACGCCGTGAACCACGTGGTTGGTGGCCAGCTCAGGCAAGGTCGGCATCGCCGCCAGTGCGGCGGTGTAGGCGGACGCCGCGGTCTCGTGTTGCGCCGCCGCGGCGGCGCTGTCGGCGCTTGCCCGCGTCAACCACGCCAGATACGGCACAAACGCGGCGACGAATTCCTCGGCGCTCGGCCCCTGCCATGCGCCGGTCTGCACTTCGGCCAGCACCGCGCTGAGTTCCTCGGCCACCTCGGTGTATTCGACGCTCAACGCATCCCACGCCCCCGCTGCCGCCAGCAGCGACCCGGGCCCGGGACCACTGCTCAACAACGTCGAGTGCACTTCAGGCGGTGCCGCCATCCAGACCGGCGCCGTCATCGTCAGTAGCCCACAACGTGATACGACGCCGCGACTGCCTCGTCACGGCTCGCGTAGCCGACGCCCGACTCGCCGACCCCGACGCCGGCGCGACCGAGTTCCTCAGTCCCCTGCGCGGCGGCTGCCGCGTGCTCGCCGCCACGAGAGCTGAATCCCGCTGCGCTCTGCAACGACACTGCGTCGACGGCCGGTGGCACCACCGCGGTGATCGATGGCAGTGCCGCGGCGTGCGCTCCGGCCATGCGTGCCGTCAGCGCCTCGATCCTCGCGCTGGCAGCGGCAAGACCTTCCGGGAGGACGCGTAACGCCATGACAGCTCTCCAAGCTCAAATGAATATGATTTTCATTAACGATTACACCATAGCGTGGCTCGGTTGGATACTCGACGGCCGGATTTTCTGAAGCGCTACGCGTGCGATGCGAGTAAGCGGTAGGCAGGCTCGGCGAAGCGCTGCGCGGCGGTGCGGATCTCGTCGGTCACCGAGCGCTGCTCCGGGGTGTCGCCGGCGAAGACTCGAGGCGCGGAATCTTTTGAGTAGAACCGGGATTCCTCGGTCATGCGGGCAACAGCTGCACCGTCGGCGTCGAGCCCGAAATGCGGAACCACCCGCCTCCATATCGCATCGGGCAGCTCCGCGTAATCGACGCATAGCCGCCCAGCCGGATCGGACGCGGCCGCCGCCTCCAGCATCGCGCCCAGCGCATGAGCACCGAACTCGGCGCGCGTCATGGCCGGCACCGTTGCCGGGTCGATGCCGAAACGTTGCTTGGCGCCCTGGGGCCAGTCTTGGAGCCGCAGCCAGCCGGGCGGTTGCGCCAGCAGTGAGGTCAGCACGCGAGACGGGTCGCGTTGCAGCCAAGTCCACGGAGTGTCCGGGAACGCGCCGGCCAGGATCGCGCGCTGCCGGATATTCCAGCTCGTGCACTTGAGCACCAGGCGCTGCTCGTCTCCGTGTCGGCGACGGCCCAGAGCCCGCACCAGCAGCCGCACCACCTGAATCAGCACGGACTGGTCGACCAGGCTGGGGTCGAGGCCAAGAAGGGTGTTCAGCGGCGAGGGTTCGGCGATGACGACGACACCCGGAAGAGTGCCCAAAAGCCTGGAGACGAGCGTGGATCCGCAGCGCGAGAGGTGAAAGATCATGCCCGCCGGCTCGAGCGACGGCTCGGCGTCCAGCGCGGCGAGACCCTCCAAACCGGTCCTGACCAGCGGCGTGGAGCGGGGTCCGGAGGCCCACTGGACGACGGTCTGGTCGAAGAACGGTTCGGCGAAGCGTTCTTCGGTGAGGTCGGCCCAATCGACTGCCGGGGCCGAACCGGAGAAGTCGAATCTGATCGGCGTCCAACGCGCGAGGTCGGCGAGTTCCATCAGTCGGGCAATCGGACCAGGAAACCGCTGACGATCAACGACCGCGCCAGCTCAGTCTGCTGCGCCGCGGACAGACCCGGCAGGTCGCAGACCTTGAACGGCGCAGCGCTTCTCGAGACGAACTGCAGTGCGTCCTTGTGATCGCGTGCGGCATTCACCGTCAGCTGCGCGAAATGCAACGTGACGCCGTCGGGCATGTCGGTCACCCGCGAGTGCAGCGGCTGGTACTTCATCACGCGACTGCCGGCGTCGATCCCGATGGCGTTCGAAAGTTGTTGCCCGACGGGCGGGCTCAGCCCGCGCCTGACGAGGTCGTCGTCCAGCGATTCAAGACCGGCAGCGATGGTGCTCGGCTCTTCGAGGGCTTCGGCGACGCCGCGCACCATAGCGCCCAGTCCGGCTCGGACATCGGGGTCGTTGAGGTATCGCGGGGGCAGTTGCGTGTGCGCGCGGTCATCGGAGTAGCTCAGTGCATTCAGCGCCCTGGTGACCAGCGTCAACAGCGTGGGCGCTTGCACACCGAGCGTCAAGTGAACCGATACCTCCGAGGTCGCCTCGGCCGCGTGAACCCGCCCGCGCGGCAGGTACAGGAGATCGCCGGTTTTCAGGCGCACATCGGTCGGCCGCGGCAGCGCGGACGAGTCGACCGGGTCATGACGACTCATGCGGTGCGGCGCGACGTCGGCGCCGTCGTAGATGTGCCAGATCTTCGATCCCCGAATCTGCAGGATCAACACGTCGTGACCGTCGTAATGGCAGACAAAGCCTTGCGATTCGGGCCGCGTGATGTAGGCGTTGACCTGAGCCACGTAGTTCAGCTCGACCTCGATGGAATGCAGCAAGGCGGCAAGCGCGCGGACGTATCGCTGGACACTCTCCAGCACGATCGTGTAGCCGTCCGCGAAGTCCTTGCCGACTCCATCGACATCGAAACCGCCATCGGCGCGGCGGTAGAGGTAGGACTGCTTTTCGTCGTCGCCCCGGACCAGGCTGACCAACGACAGATCGGGCCGAAAGAACCCCACCAGCTCATCAACGCTCGCCGAACCATCCAGCAGGCTGTCGAAATATCCGGGGCTGTCGCGGCTTACGTGGTAATGGGTAGTCCCCCAGATGTCGCAAAGGAAGGTGTCGACCGTCAGCGGCGCCAGCAGCCAGCCCAATGACAAGTCACGCTGCCGCATCAGCCGTCCCTACCATCTGCTCCTTCCTCGGGCAAGCGAACCAGGAACCCGCTGACGATCAGGGTTCGGGCCAGGTCCGTCTGCTGGGTGGCATTCAACCCCGGCAGGTCGCCGACGCGAAACGGTTCGGTGCTGCTGGAGACAAACCGCATCGCGGCGTCGTGATCGGATCCGGCGCTGATGGACAAGCTGGCGAATTCCAGGTCCACGCCGTTGTCAGCCACCGTGACGCGCGAATACAGCGGTTGGTACTTCACCACCCGAGTGCGCTCGTCAATCGCCTTGGCGCTCCCGATCTGGCCGACCGGAGGGCAGGTGCCGCGGCGAACCAGCACATCCGCCAACAAACCCAAGCTGTCGGCGACCGCTGCTGAATCATCAACCGCATCAACAGCTTGCCGCACCAAGGCCCGTACTGTCGCGCCGAGTTCTGCATCGTCGAGATGCCGGACAGGCAGTCGGGCGTTGAGGCGATCGTCGTGGAAACTCTGCGAGTACAGCGCCCCGATCGCAAGCATGAGAACGGTGGGCGCGTGGATTCCGACGGTCAGATGGATCGATTGCTCCGTATTCGCTTCAGCAGCGTGCACCCGACCGCGCGGCACATAGAGCACGTCGCCGGCGTCCAGTCGCAGATCGGTCGGCGCGGGCAGACCCGCGAGATCGACCGCTTTGTCCTTGTCGCGCTGGATCTCTCGCGGTGGCAGATCGGCGCCGACATACAAATGCCAGGTCTTGGACCCCTCGATCTGCAGGATCAACACGTCGTGGTCGTCGTAGTGCGGAACCAGCCCAGTCGACTGCGGCGGCGTCACGTAGGCGTTGACCTGAGTCGGGTAGTTCAGTGCGACCTCGATGGAACGGGCCAGCGTTCCGACCGGACGCAGGTATTTCTCGACGCCGTCCAGCACGATGGTGAACCCGGCGGCGAAGTCGTTGCGGATGCCGTCCAGATCGAGACTGCCGTCGGCAAGCCGGTAGCTGTCGGGGCCCTTCTTGTCTTTTCCGCGCGCCATCCGTACCGCCGACGGCTCGTGGCGAAACGACTCCAGCAGCGTGTCGACGGTCACCGGTAGGAGTGCCTCGAAGTAATCGGGCCGGTTCCGCCTGATGTGGTGGTGGTCCTTCGCCCAGATGTCGTCGAGAAATGTCTCGACGGTCAGCGGACTTATCGACCAGGGCCACGAGAACTCGGCGTTAACCCCGCTTGAGCGTTGCTGCATCAGCCGCCTTCTCCCGCCGTGCGGGGCTCGTCGACATGAATATGATTTTCATTAATCAGTATCACACGGTGGTGTGTGTGGAAAGCTGACCAACCGCTGACATCCGAAGCTGGCCCTCGCCAGGACGACAAACAAATAACGTGAAATATGCTGCGGCTAAGGCGAATTTGATCAGAATAACGCTATGAATCCGCGACCAGCGCCCGGTAGGCGGGCTCAGCGAAGCGCTGGACGGCGTCGCGCATGACATCGTTGATCGGTCGGTGCTCTAGCGTATCGCCGGTAAAGACCCGCGATTCCGAATCCTTTGAGTAGAGCCGAGACAGCTCGATCATGCGTTCGGTTGTCGCCGCATCAACCTCTAATCCGAAGTGCGGTGCGATGCGCTGCCATACCGCTGCGGGCAAATCGGCATAGTCGACCAGGAGGCGGTGATTCGGATCGGTCGCCGCTACGTGAAGCATCGAGCCCAGGGCGCGGGCCGCGAACTCGATGGGCGACATGGCGAGCAATGTGGCGGGATCTAGACCGAAAAGCCGCGCGGCCCCATGCGGCCTGGCCTGAAGCCCGAGCCAGCCCGGCGGCTCGGCGAGCAGCGAGGCCAAGACGCGCACCGGATCGCGCTGGACCCAGATCCACGGTGTCTCGGGAAAGGCGGCGGCCAGGACCGCCCGACGGCGGACGTTCCAGCTGGTGCACTTCAGAACGAGTTGCTGTTCGTCGCCATGGCGGCATCGGCCGAGCGCCCGTACCAGCAACCGAACGAGTTGGACCAGTGTTGCCTCGTCGACCAGACCGGGATCGAGCCGCAGTAGCGCGTTGAGCGGAGCGGGTTCGGCGAGGACGACGACGCCGGGAACCGCGCACAGCAGTTGAGACACCAGCGTCGAACCGCACCGCGACAGATGAAAGATCATCCCTGCGGGCTCCAGCGACGGCTCGCTGTCGAGAGCGACGAGCGCATCGAGGCCAGTCCTGACCAGAGGCCTCACATGTGGGCCCGACATCCAGCGGCTAACGGTTTCGTCGAAAAATGGTTCGACAAACCTTTCTTCGGAAAGGTCGGCCCAGTCGACCATCGGGACGGAACCGGAAAAGTCGAATCTGATCGGCGTCCAGCGCGCGAGTTCGGCGAGCTTCATCGACTCCGTCAATCGTCTACGTCGGCTGTCGTGCAACGGACCAGAAATCCGGCCAGGAGCAGTGTTCTGGCCAACTCCGTCTGCTGCGCCACCGGCAGTCCGGGCAGTTCGCAGATCCGGAAATGCCCGGTACTATCGCACACGAATTTGAGTGCGGCGCAATGGTCGGGGCCCGCGTTGATCGACAATTGGGCAAAATGCAGGGTGGCTCCTTCGGTGGTAGCCGTCACCCGTGAATAGAGCGGCTGGTATTTCCTCACCACCGTGTGTCCATCGATGGCGATGACGTCAGAAACCTGTCCGACCGGTGGGCATTGGCCACGACGGACCAAGATGTCCGCCAGGGCGTCGAGCCCTCCTTCGATGGCCCGAGGATCCTCGACGGTCTTGACCGCGTCACGCAGCAAGTCGCCCAGGGTCGCCCACGCGTCCGCGCCCTCGAGATGCCGCGGCGGCAGACGGGCGTTGAGGCGGTCGTCTGAGAAACTCAACGCGTCGAGTGCCGCGACGGCGAAGGTGAGCGCGGTAGGCGCGTGGATGCCGACGGTCAGGTGGATGGAAGGCTCCGAGGTTGCTTCGGCCGCATGCACTTTCCCGCGCGGCAGGTATAACACATCGCCGACCTGCAGGCGCACATCGCTCGGTGCCGAAAGCTTCTCAGCGGCAACCCGTTTCACTTCGTGACGCAGCTGGTGGGGCGCCACGTCGGCACCGTCGTAAAGATGCCAGATCTTGGATCCCTGTATTTGCAGGATCAACACATCGTGCCCGTCGTAGTGGGCTACGAAGCCTTGCGACTCCGGTGGCGTGATGTACGCGTTCACCTTCGTCGCGAAGTGCAACTCGTCCTCGATGGCGTGCGCGATCAACGCCACCGAGCGCACGTACTGCTCAACGTCATCCAGCACGATCGTGTAGCCGTCGGCGAAATCTCTGCGAACTCTGTCGAGATCGAGAGTGCCATCGGCAAGCCGGTAGGTGTCCGGGCTTTTCTTTTCGTGCTCCTTTATCAGACGCACGTTCGATGGCAGCGCTCGGAACACCTCGAGAAGGTCATCCAGAGCCCCGAAGCCGGGTAGGAGATTGTCGAAGTAGCCCAACCGATTTCGCTTGATGTGGTGCTGCGTCTGCGCCCATATCTCGTTGAGAAAGCTATCCACCGATAGAGGTTGAAGCAGCCAGGCTATTGACGGCTCGATGTTCGTCCTCCCCACATCCTGTCGCAGCGACGTCCACCGAAGAGCACCGGGGCATCTCAGTTCTGCTCTGGCCCATCTCCCGTCTCACCCTCGGATTCCCAGGTTCCCGGAAGCATCGGCATATTCGGTCCACCACCGAACTCGTCACTGGTCAACGTGGTCAATCCCGTTGCCTGTGCGCCTGCCTCCTTGCGTACCGTCCCCGCAAACCCTAACGTGCCAGCACCCTGATCCGACCCGACAGTATGGTCTCCCGACGGGTCATCCCATTTCGGGCCGACGTGGACATTCATATCCATGTACTCGTTGCCGTGCCCGCGCATGACTACACGCCTGCGCCGACGCCGCGGCACCGCCGAACCAGCTGTGGCAGCGGCGATCTCGGGTGCCTTTGCGGACCCGCGGGAGGTCGGCTCCTGTGTCTTGGCGCCAACACCCATTCCCTCGCCCGTCCCGATGCCGGGTGGCCCGACGGCGTAGGGCGGCACGAAACCCCCGCCGCCCGCGGCGGCCGGTGGCGCCGGCGCGGCACTGGCGACGGTGCTGGCCGCGGGTGCAGGAGCGGGACTCGACGTGCCGGAGGCGGTGCCGCTTGCACCTATCGCGACGGGACTGTTGCTGACGGCGGGCAACGTGTGCGGCTGGGGTGTAGGCGCGGGCGACAGGTCCGGGGCAACGCTTGCATCAAGCTGGATACCAGCCAGCCCGGCCAGGCCGGCTAAGCCTCCCGCCGCTCCGACCGGCACCAGGAGGGGGAGCGCTAAAACTTCGGGAAAAGCGTTGACGAATTCAATCACGTGGCCGAATTCATCCGATGCGACACCGACCACGTCGTACTCAAGCTGTAGTAGCCCTTGCGTCGGGTTCTGCCCGATGAGTTGGATGTCCCTCACTAAGGTCTGCGAGACCTCAGTGATTCGATTGACATACCAACTCAGCTGGTACGGATTGCCGGAGTCATTGTCGACGATAGGCAAGATTCCCTTGTCGGCGACGCCCCCGCCACCATAGACGCCATCGGCGGGGCGGGCAGTCACGATTTGTGGCGCTGGAGACGTCTGCGGCGCTGCAGCCACCGTGGCGGCGGAGACCGTTTGGTAGGTGGCCATCGTGGCGGCGGCCTGAACCCACATCCGCGCATAGTCGGCCTCATTGACGGCGATCGGGATGGTATTGATACCGAAGAAATTCGTCGCCAGCAGGACGCCGTGGATCACATGGTTGGCGGCCAGCTCCGGCAAGGTCGGCATCGCCACCAACGCCGCGGTGTAGGCAGCGGCGGCAGTCTCGTGCTGAGCCGCCTCAGCTGCGCTGTTGGCGCTGGCCTGCATCAGCCACGCCAGGAAGGGCACGTGCGCAGCCACGTACCGCTCAGCACTCGGACCTTGCCAGGCCCCGGCCTGCACGGCCGCCAAGACGTCGCTGAGTTCTTGAGCGACGTCCGCGTATTCGGCGCTCAACGCCGACCACGCGTCCGCAGCGGCCAGCAACGACCCCGGGCCCGGGCCGCTGCTCAGCAATGTCGAATGAACCTCCGGCGGCAACGCCATCCACGCCGGTGCCGTCACATCAGCCGCCCACTGCAACGGGGGACGGATACGCATGCAAGACCGGTGACAGCACGAAGAAATTGAATACGACGTCGTGTCGTAGTGACAAGACTCATTACGGGTAGGGGGTATTCGCAGTTCCAGGACCTGCGACCGACGACTAGAACCGAAGCAGTGTCGGTAGCGCCATCGCCGAATCGAGCGCCAGAGCGCAGAACACCACCGCGAGATAATTGTTCGACTGCAAGAACAGCCGCAGCGGCTTGACCGGCTCACCGCGACGCACACCCGCGTACAGCTGATGCGCCATCGTCAGGAACCACGCACCGGCCACCGCGGCGACCGCGGTGTAGAGCCAGCCGGTTGCCGGCGATAACGCCAGCGTGGCAGCCACCGTCAGCCAGGTGTACACCAGGATCTGCGTGGTGACCTGACGCTCGGTCGCGACGGCGGGAAGCATCGGGATCCCGGCTGCCTGGTAGTCCTCCTTGTAGCGCATCGCGAGGGCCCAGGTGTGCGGCGGCGTCCAGAAGAAGATGATCGCGAACATCACCAACGCCGGCCAGCCGATCGTGCCCGTGACAGCCGACCAGGCGATCATCACCGGCATGCAGCCCGCGGCCCCGCCCCACACCACGTTCTGCGAGGTGCGGCGCTTGAGCAGCAGGGTGTAGACGAAGACGTAGAACGCGATCGTGCCCACCGCCAGCAGACCCGACAGCAGGTTGGTCGTCCACCACAACCAGGCAAAGGAAGCGACGCTGAGCGTCAGCCCGAAGACCAGGGCGTTACGGGTCGGCACGGCTTCGCGGGCCAGTGGGCGTCGCGCGGTCCGCTTCATCTTCTTGTCGATGTCCGCGTCGGCAACACAGTTCAGCGTGTTCGCGCCCCCAGCGGCCAGCATCCCGCCGACCAGGGTGTTGAAGATCAGCAGCGGGTTCACGCTGCCGCGGTGGGCCAGCAACATCGCCGGGATGGCGGTGACCAGCAACAGCTCGATGACCCGCGGCTTGGTCAACGACAGATAAGCGAGCACAGTCTCTCGGACTCGGCTCGGCGCGACGCGGCCGCGAACGCTCACGCAATAACTCCTCGGGTCGCAGCAGCGCGCAGCTTCTACTACGCACGATGGTAGACGGGACGACTAGCCCAGCATGCACCGCAGGGGCTATTCGCAGCCAATCGGCAGCCGCTACGACACAACGCACAGTTGCCAGCACCTGAATTGTCGGTGGGTGAAAAATCGGTTGACGCGCCCGCAACGTTCCGGCATTAGGGTGGACAACGGATCAAACTGCCGACGCGAGGACTTCAGTACGTGACGACACTTGAAGACATTTCGACACTGACCCAACCGCATCATCCGGATGACTGGACCGACGTCGACTCGGCCGCGGTCGACACCATCCGCGTGCTGGCCGCCGACGCGGTTCAGAAAGTCGGCAACGGTCATCCCGGGACCGCGATGAGCCTTGCTCCACTGGCCTACACCCTGTTCCAGCGGGCCATGCGCCACGATCCCAGCGACCAACATTGGCTGGGCCGCGACCGGTTCGTGCTCTCGTGCGGGCACAGCAGTCTGACCCTCTACCTGCAGTTGTACTTGGGCGGCTTCGGCCTGGAACTCTCCGACATCGAGGCACTGCGCACCTGGGGATCCAAGACCCCCGGACACCCGGAGTTCCGGCACACCAAGGCCGTCGAGATCACCACCGGGCCGCTGGGCCAGGGCCTGGCGTCGGCCGTCGGCTTCGCGATGGCGGCGCGCTACGAGCGCGGTCTGTTCGATCCGGACGCCGACGCGGGGACCAGCCCGTTCGACCACTTCATCTACGTGATCGCCTCGGACGGCGACATGGAAGAAGGGGTGACCTCCGAGGCGTCGTCGTTGGCCGGCGTGCAGCAGCTGGGCAATCTGATCGTGTTTTACGACCACAACGAGATCTCGATCGAGGACGACACCAACATCGCGTTGTGCGAGGACACTGCGGCCCGCTACGAGGCCTACGGCTGGCACGTGCAGCGCGTCGAGGGCGGCGAGAACGTGGTCGCCATCGAGGAAGCGATCGCCAACGCCAAAGCCGTCACCGACCGGCCGTCATTCATCTCGCTGCGGACGATCATCGGCTATCCCGCGCCGAAGTTGATGAACACCGGCAAGGCGCACGGTTCGGCGCTGGGCGACGAAGAGGTCGCGGCGGTGAAGACAGTCCTTGGGTTCGATCCGGATAAGAAGTTCGAGGTCAGCGACGAGGTGTTCAATCACACCCGAGAATTGGTGCAGCGCGGCAAAGAAGCGCACGAAAACTGGAACGCCGATTTCGAGGCCTGGGCCAAGCGCGAACCCGAGCGCAAGAAGCTGCTCGACCGGTTGACCGCCGAAGAGTTGCCCGACGGCTGGGACTCCGACGTTCCGCACTGGGAGCCGGGCGACAAGGCGATCGCGACCCGGGCGGCGTCCGGCAAGGTGCTCAGCGCGGTCGGCGCGAAGCTACCCGAGCTCTGGGGCGGCTCGGCCGACTTGGCCGGCAGCAACAACACCACCATGGACAATGTGAAATCCTTTGGTCCGCCGTCGATTTCGACGAAGGACTACACGGCTGACTGGTATGGCCGCACGCTGCATTTCGGGATTCGCGAACACGCGATGGGCTCGATTCTGTCGGGTATCGTGCTGCACGGCCCGACCCGCGCGTACGGCGGCACGTTCCTGCAGTTCTCCGACTACATGCGTCCGGCGGTAAGGCTGGCGGCGCTGATGGACATCGACACCATTTACGTGTGGACGCATGACTCGATCGGGCTCGGCGAAGACGGTCCGACCCACCAGCCGATCGAGCACCTGGCGGCGCTGCGCGCGATCCCCCGTCTGTCAGTGGTGCGTCCCGCCGACGCCAACGAGACGGCCTACGCCTGGCGTACGGTCCTGGCCCGCGGCAACGGCAGCGGCCCGGTCGGCTTGATCCTCACCCGGCAGGGCGTGCCGATCCTCGAGGGCACCAACTACGAAGGCGTGGCCAAGGGCGGCTACATCCTCGGCAACGCCGGCGGCGACGAGCCCGATGTGGTGTTGATCGCCACCGGCTCCGAGGTCCAGTTGGCCGTCGAAGCGCAGAAGTTGTTGGCGGACAAGGACATCGTCGCCCGGGTGGTCTCGATGCCGTGCGTCGAATGGTTCGAGTCTCAATCGGAGGAGTACCGCGACAGCGTGCTGCCCCCATCGGTGTCCTCCCGGGTCGCCGTCGAGGCGGGCATCGCCCAGTGCTGGCACAAGCTGGTCGGCGACACCGGCGAGATAGTTTCGATTGAGCACTACGGGGAATCCGCCGATGCAAAGACCCTGTTCCGCGAGTTCGGCTTCACTGCAGAGGCCGTCGTCGACGCCGCTGAACGAACAATAGACAACTAAGCAAGGGGTAATTCGATGACTCAGAATCCCAACCTCGCCGCTCTGTCCGCCGCAGGCGTATCGGTCTGGCTGGACGACCTGTCCCGGCAACGGCTGGAGTCGGGCAACTTGCAAGAGCTGATCGACACCAAGAGCGTCGTCGGCGTCACCACCAACCCGTCGATCTTCCAGAAGGCACTCGCCGAAGGCGATTCCTACGACGGACAATTGGCCGAGCTCGCCGAGCGCGGAGCCGACGTGGACGCGACGATCCGCACCGTCACCACCGACGACGTCCGCAACGCGTGCGACGTTCTGACGCCGCAGTGGGAGAACTCCGACGGCGTCGACGGCCGGGTGTCCATCGAGGTCGACCCGCGGCTGGCGCACGACGCCGACAAAACCGCCAAGCAGGCCATCGAGCTGTGGAAGATCGTTGACCGGCCGAACTTGTTCATCAAGATCCCGGCGACCGAGGACGGTCTGCCCGCCATCACCGCCACACTGGCAGAAGGCATCTCGGTCAACGTGACATTGATCTTCTCAGTGGAGCGCCACCGCGCAGTGATCGACGCCTACCTCGAAGGACTTGAGAAGGCCAAGAAAGCCGGACACGATCTCTCCAAGATCCATTCGGTCGCTTCGTTTTTCGTCTCACGCGTCGATACCGAGATCGACAAGCGTCTGGAGAAGATCGGCTCCCCCGAAGCACTGGAGCTGCGCGGGCAGGCCGGCGTGGCCAACGCCCGGCTGGCGTATGCGGCCTATCAGGAAGCCTTCGTGGGCGGCGATCGTTTCGCTCCCCTCGAGGCCGACGGGGCGCGGGTGCAGCGTCCGCTGTGGGCGTCGACCGGAGTGAAAAACCCCGACTACTCCGACACGCTTTACGTCACCGAACTGGTCGCGCCGAACACCGTCAACACCATGCCGGAGAAGACGATTGACGCGGTCGCCGACCACGGTGAAGTCAGCGGGGACACGATAACCGGCACGGCCGCGCTCGCCCAGGAGGTCTTCGACAAGCTCGAGGCGATCGGCATCGATCTGACCGACGTGTTCCTCGTGCTGGAAAACGAAGGGGTACAGAAGTTCGAGGAGTCGTGGACCGAGCTGCTCGAGGAGACTCAGAAGCAGCTTGAATCCGCCGACAAATGAGCCCTGCCAACAGTCGGACGAGCGCCGAATCTTGGCAGAACCCCCTGCGGGACAAGCGCGATAAGCGCCTCCCTCGGATCGCCGGCCCATGCGCTGTGGTCATCTTCGGTGTGACCGGCGACTTGGCACGCAAAAAAGTCGTGCCGGCGATTTACGACCTGGCCAATCGTGGTCTGCTGCCCCCGACGTTCTCCCTGGTTGGGTTCGGCCGCCGGGACTGGGACGACGAGGCCTTCAGCAACGAGGTCTACCAACTCGTAAAAGACCACTCCCGCACGCCTTTTCGACAGGTGATTTGGGACCGGTTGGCCGAGGGCTGCCGCTTTGTGCAGGGCGCGTTCGACGACGACAAGGCGTTCGCCCGCCTGGCCGAGACGCTGGAGAAGCTCGACGCCGATCGTGGCACCGGCGGCAATCACGGTTTCTACCTGGCTATCCCGCCGAAGAGTTTCCCCGCGGTGTGCGAGCAGTTGCACAACGCCGGTCTGGCGAAGCCGCAGGACGGCAGTTGGCGGCGCGTCGTCATCGAAAAGCCGTTCGGCCACGATCTGACCAGCGCACGCGAGCTGAACAAGGTCGTCAACAGCGTCTTCCCCGAGGAATCGGTCTTCCGCATCGACCATTAACTGGGCAAGGAGACGGTGCAGAACATTCTGGCGATGCGGTTCGCCAATCAGCTGTTCGATCCGATCTGGAACTCGAACTACGTCGACCATGTGCAGATCACCATGGCCGAAGACATCGGCCTGGGTGGGCGTGGCGGCTACTACGACGGAATCGGCGCGGCGCGTGACGTGATCCAGAACCACCTGATGCAGTTGCTCGCGCTCACCGCGATGGAAGAGCCGGTCAGCTTTCATCCCTCGCAGTTGCAGACCGAGAAGATCAAAGTGCTGTCGGCGGTCAAACTTGCCGAGCCGCTGGACGAGACGACCTCTCGCGGCCAGTACGCCGCCGGCTGGCAGGGCGGTGAGCACGTGGTCGGGCTGCTCGACGAGGACGGTTTCTCCAAGGACTCGACCACGGAGACGTTCGCCGCCATCACGCTGGAGGTCGATACCCGCCGCTGGGCCGGTGTCCCTTT
>JBAWAV010000669.1:0-2027 GCA_049589475.1 Mycobacterium sp. | reverse complement strand
GCCCGGCACCGCGCCAGCCGGGGACCCCGCCCGCTGTCGCTGACCCGCAAGGAGTTCGGGATCCTGGAGGTGCTGCTGGCCGCCGACGGCACCGTGGTCAGCGCGGAGGAACTGCTCGAGCACGTGTGGGACGCCCATGCCGACCCGTTCAGCAACATCGTCTCGGTGACGATGGCCCGGCTGCGGCGCAAGCTCGGCGACCCGCCACTGATCGAAACCGTGGTGGGCAAGGGGTACCGGATGTGAGCCGTCCACGGCCCACCATCCGGGCCCGGCTGACCCTGCTGTACACCGGCCTGTTCGCCGGGTGCGGGGCGATCGTGGTGGCGGTCAGCTACGCCCAGGTGGCGCAGCTGCCGGCGCGGGGGCAGGTCCGGGGGCGACATGGCAACGGCCGGCCGGCCTCGGCCGGTGACCTGGCCAGGTTCGCGGCGCAGTGCCGGTCCGAGGAACGGAGCGGCCGTCCCGACCCGGGCATCCTGGCCAAGTGCGCCTCGTACTTCCAGCAGCAAGGCGCGCAAGGCCAGCGTGCCCTCACCCTGTCGCATCTGCTGCAGTACTCGCTGATCACCCTGGCCGCGGTCATCGCCCTGGCCGCGATCCTCGGCTGGATCTTCTCCGGGCGGGCGCTGCGCCCGGTGCACCGGATCACGACGGCCGCCCGCGCCGCGTCGGAACACAACCTGTCGGCGCGGGTCGCGCCGACCGGTCCCCGCGACGAACTCCGCGAACTGGCCGAGACGTTCGACGAGATGCTCGGCCGGCTGCAGGCCGCGTTCGAAGGCCAGCAGCGGTTCATCGCCAACGCCTCGCATGAGCTGCGCACCCCGCTGGCCGTCATGCGCGCGACCGTCGAGGTCGTGCTGGGCAACCCGGACAGCACGCTTGGCGACCTGCGCGTCATGGCGGCGGACATCAGCGCCGCAGTGGATCATGCCGACCACCTCATCGGCGCGCTGCTCATCCTCGCGCGCAACGAGCGCGGGCTCGCCGTCCGCGAGGAGTTTGACCTGGCCACGGTCGTCGAAGACGTCCTCGACACCGCCGCCCTGGGTGACCGGCGGCTGCACGCCACGCTAGAGCCCGCCGTCATGTCGGGCGATCCGGTGCTGGCCGAGCGCCTGATCGCGAACCTGGTCGACAATGCGGTCCGGTACAACGCGGCCGCTGGTGACATCTGGGTCAGGACCAGCACCATGACGGGGCGGAGCCGGCTGACCGTGGCCAACACCGGCCCGGCCATCAGCCCGGCGGATACCGGCCGCATCTTCCAGCCGTTCCAGCGGCTCAGCGACCGCACGTCCCAGGACGGATTCGGGCTCGGCCTGGCCATTGTCGCGTCCATCGCCGCGATCCATGGTGGCACCGCCACCGCCCGCCCCCGCGAGGACGGGGGCCTGTCCGTGACGGTCACGGTCCCCTCGGCTCAGGCCGGGGCCCTGGCGCGGAACGCGGGCGGCGGGAGCCTCGCTAGGTAGCCCGGTGCGCGGCGCCGGGGCTGTCGATGCGGCTGATCAGGAGTTTGAGCTGGGCGATCTCCTCGTCGAGGGCGGCCTGGCCTGCTTTGGTGAGGGTGATCCAGGTCCGGGCGCGCTTGCCGGCGTAGCCCTTCTCCAGGGTGATGAGCCCGGCGTTTTCCAGCACGCCAAGGTGCTGGGAGAGGTTGCCCGCGCTCAGTTCCAGGTTGGTGCGCAGGTAGCTGAACTCGACCCGGCGGGCCTCGTGGGCGATGGTCAGGATGCCGAGCCGGACCCGCTGATGGACGATGTCGTTGAGCCCGTTGGCGGGATGACCGGGGCTGTCGTGGTCCGCCGGGCCGGTCATGGGGCGGGCGACCGGAGCGGCCGCTGGGCCAGGGCGAAGCCGATGCCGCCGAGCAGCAGCACGCTGCCCTGGAAGACGGTCGGATAGGAGTACCACGCCGGGCTGTGCCCGACCCCGCCGAAGGTGATGGGCACCAGCACGACCGCCAGGTAGCCGAGGGTCAGCAGGAGCAGGGCGCGGTTGCGTTCCGCCCAGGCCAGCAC
>JBAWAV010000668.1:0-4399 GCA_049589475.1 Mycobacterium sp. | reverse complement strand
GCGAACGTCTCGGGCGCGTTGTGCTGGGCGGGCGGCACGACGGCGCTGGTGTACTACGCAGGAATTGCGGCCGAACGCTGGCTGACCCGGTTCTCCTGGATCGCGTTGGTCGTTGCCGTGATATTCGGCGTGATCGCAGCAGTCCTGCTGCGGGAGCGGACATCTCGAGCGATCGCTGAGCTCGATGCCGAGCTCGCCGACGAATCCGGCCACACCGCCGCATAAACACCACTGGTTACATCCAACAACTCTGGTGTTTGACGCAGCGTCAAAAGTGCTGACCGGACAGGCTTTTAGCAAAATATCTGCACTGATTTGCAATTTCAGACAAAAAAGTAGCCCGGACGAGAATGTCCGTCCTGCGAGGTTTGCTGAGGCGGCCGAGTGCAGCCTATCGCAGACGAGCGCGTTTGCCACGCCATCGTCAAAGCCGTTACTTTTAAAGGCTTTACAGGGATACACGGCGAAGATTTTAAGTGAAGACGGCCCGCCGAGTGTCGTCCCGGAACTTCGCTTTGCGAGGCGGCGCTCGTGCCCATCCTCAACGTATTCTCAGCCGTCTCGCATAGACAGCGTCGTTGCCTTTCTGTTATAAAGATAAAACAACTTAACGACGTCAGTCTTAAGCAAAGTAGGGCGGGCATCCAGATCGGGCGCTTCGCGCCTATGGATCGAGAACACCATGAGCACGTATGCCCTCGCAGAACAATCTTTCAATCATGTGATGCTGAGCGGCCGGCTTATCTCTGAGCTGGCGCAGGCCCACAGCACGTTGCGGGCAACCACCGAACGTAGCGATCAAATCGTGATTGTCAGAGCCGGCGGCGAAATTGACGCATCCAACGAGACCACCTGGCGACGCCTGCTGAGCGAGGCCGCCGCGGCCGCCGACCGTCCCGGGCCACTCGTCATCGACGTCAGCGGCTTGGACTTCATGGCCTGCTGCGCGTATGCCGCACTCGGTGAAGAAGCCGAGCGGTGCCGCGTTCGTGGCGTCGAAATGCGTTTGGTGAGTACCCAACCGGCTGTCGCACGGATTGTGGCCGCCTGCGGTCTGAGCGAGCTGCTACCAGTCGACGACAGTGTGGACGCCGCGCTGTCCATGTGGACTCTGGCCGACTGACATCCCGCTCGCGCCTCAGCGCGGGAATCCGAACAGTTCGACGACGCCATGGTCGCGACCGGCGGTATAGCCGCCGTCGACGGCGATGGCCTGCCCGCTGACGAAGGATGCATCCGGCGATAACAGGAAAGCCGCCATCGCGGCGATCTCCTCCGAACGTCCCATCCGTTGTAGTGCATGCTCCTTGGTCACTGACGCTCTGGGGCCTTCCATTCCGGGCAAGCCGAAAACGCTTTCCGTCAGCGGTGTTTCGATGAAGCCGGGGCAGATGGCGTTGGCCCGGATACCACACGGCCCGTAGTCGAGCGCGATGTTCTTGGTCAGCATCACCACGCCGGCCTTCGCTGCGTTGTAGACGCTGCCGCCTGCCGTGCCTTCCCGACCCTCAATGCTGGCGAGCGTCACAATCGAACCGCGCTCGCCATCGACGCGAGGCTGATCGATCATCCTGGCCAGAGCCGCTTTGGCGACGAGGAAGGTGCCGGTGAGGTTGATCTCGATCACCCGCTCCCATTCGGCGCGATCCAGCAAGTGAACCGGCCCGCCGCCGGCGACGCCCGCGGAGTGGACGACGCCGTCGACCCGGTCCGGCGCGGCGGCGAACACCGCGGCGATCGCGGCCTCATCGGTCACGTCGGCCGTCACGAACCGGAAGTCCGGGCCGAGATCAGGTGGAGCCGCGAGGTCCGCTCCGACGACGCTACCGCCTTCGGCCAGCAGGAGTTCGGCGGTGGCCAAGCCGATACCCGACGCGACGCCGGTGACAACGAACGTACGGGATCGGGCGCGGTCGACGTTCACCATCAGCGGGTCCCCTCACGAGTTCGATTGCGCGACAGTCACAGTCCGAACTGGTCGTCGATGAGGCCGAGCCAGATCTGTGCGACGTCCATTGCGACCTTTTCGCTGATGAATGCGTGCTGGGTGCCGGTGTAGATGTCACGGAATGCTCGTTCGAGTCGGCTACCCTCGCGGATCGCGGTGGTGCCGGCTGCCAAGTGGGCCCACTCGGCGGCCGCTCTTGCGGTGTCGGTCGCATACACCGCGGCCAGCCTCATGTCGGCCCGCAACCGGGGCGTCAACTCGGCGCCCGACTCAACGGCGGACTCGGCCGTCCCGAACGCGTCGAGCACGAGCAGGCGAGCGGCCCGCCATGCCGCGACATGGTGGGCGAGCCCTTTCTGGAACGTCTGACGGCTGGCCAGCGTCGCCATGTCACTCATCCGCACCTTGGTGGCGGCGAGTTCCTGGACGTCGTCGAGCATGCTTTTGGCGACCCCGAGCGCAAACGAGGCGTGACCGGCCGCGGTGATGGGCATCAGACCCATCCGACTGGCCGGCGAGCTTCCGCGGACAGCGTCGCGAGTGAACAGCGGGATGGTTCGGTAATCCGGCACGAAAACGTCGGCGACGTTGTAGTCGTATGAGCCAGTTCCTTTGAGGCCCTGCACATGCCATCCGTCGGTGAAGGTGACCTCGTCGCGGGGCAGAAACGCCACTCGCATGTCCGGGATGCCCTCGCTGACCCATCGCATCTCGCCGTCGTCCATCGGGAAGAAGCCGGCTCCGATGTAGGCCGAGTGTCCGGTACCGGAGCCGAAATTCCACGCCCCGGTCAATCGGTAGCCACCGTCGACCACCGTCCCCTGGCCGTTGGGAAAATACTGACCGCCGATGGTGACGTGGTTGTCGTTGCGGGTGAAGATCTCGGCGAAGCCCTCATCGGGAAGGTAGCTGGCCGCGGCGAACGTCGACGGCAGGTTGGCGATCCCGATCCAGCCGAAAGACCCGTCTTGCCAGGCCATTTCGATCCAGGTATCGATCATTTCCTGAAACGACGGCTCGACACCGCCGGCTGCTGCCGGATTGAACGCGGACATCAGCCCGCTGGCCCACATTTCCTCGACGATGCGCGGTGACAAGGTCCTCAACCGCTCGGATTCCGCGGCCTCGGCGCGGACCAGGTCACGCATCCCGCGGGCACGGTCAACCACCCGTTCAAGCACATCTGTCACGAGCGCCGCTCCTCTCGGTCTGCTGCCCTACATCATGGGCGATGCAGACCGGTTCGCGTCACGAATCAGCTTGCGCGTCGCTGGGTGGGAACCATCCCTTGTTACGCGGCGGCCATTCCTTTACCCGTGCTTTCTCCGCTGCCTTGGCCTTTGCCTCCGCCTTTTTTCTGGCCGCGAACGTATCGTCGTCCTCGTCTTCGTCCTCGTCGGGCTTGTCGTCGACTTCGAAGAGGACCTCATACCAGCGCTTGTGGGGCTGTACCCGTGTCTCGACGTCGCCGGTTGGAGTTGCTCGCCTGATCTGGACGTTCTCCAGGGTCGGATCGCGTCGGGAGATAAAGGCTTCGAGCGCTTCGCCCAACGGATGTCCGGTGAGATTGATGTCTGCCAACGCTCTGCCTTGGTACATAGCCACGCCGACATCTTGCACAAGAATCCCGCCGCACGCATTCTTTTCCGGCCGCGCGGCGTCGCGCCGCAGTCGCAAAGCGAACCACGGCGCGACGCCTGCCAGCGCAGTCAGGTCAGTAGAGCGGAATCCAGGTGCCGAAGAACCAGAAGCCCCATCCACCGAAGAGCGGGTTGAACACCGGAATGGCGTTGAAGCCACCGTAATTGAAGGCCCCGTAGTCGGACTGCGCCCGAGCCATATCGCGGCCAGGGCCGTTCCACGGCGCGTTCCAACCTCCGGGAGGCGGCGGACCGTTCCAACCACCGGCTGGGGGTGGGCCGTCCCAGTTCTGCGGAGGATGCCCGGGAGGAGGCCCGTCGTTCCAGCCGAACCCACGCTGCGGGGGCGGTGGCGGAGCACCGTGGTCGGGCGCGCAGAAGCCGTGCGGCGCGTCTCGAGGACCGCCGAATTCCGGACCACCCCGGTCGTAGAAGCCCCGCTGCACATACGGCGGCGGTGGTGGTCCGCCAGGCCCGCCTGGTCCATGTGGCCCGCCAGGTCCGCCAGGTCCTCCGGGTCCGCCAGGTCCTCCGGGTTCGCCGGGTCCACCCGGTCCGTGAGGTCCACCCGGGCCACCAGGTCCACCGGGTCCACCGGGTCCGCCGGGTCCGCCGGGACCAGCAGGACCGCCCGGTCCGCCCGGTCCGTGCGGTTCGCCCGGGCCACCGGGCCCAGGACCGCCGGGGCCACCCGGACCGCCAGGTTCATGTCCACCAGGTCCACCGGGCCCTGCTCCGCCTGGTCCACCAGGTCCCCCGGGCGCGGGGCCGCCAGGCGCCGGTCCGGCCGGGCCACCGGGACCGCTCGGTC
>JBAWAV010000667.1:0-2607 GCA_049589475.1 Mycobacterium sp. | reverse complement strand
TCCAGCTGGGCAGCATGTGGTACATCTCGCTGGACTACATCAATCACCAGACCTCACTGAATTCCGGTCAAGCCCAAGCGGATCCGGACGGCAAGGTCCGCATCGTCGTCGCCGACCAGAACCCGGGCGTCACCAACTGGGTCGAAACACTGGGTCATCGCCGCGGGTTCCTGCAGTTCCGTTGGCAGCGGGTGTCTCGCGAACTAACGGAGGCCGACGGGCCGACCGTCGAACTCGTCGACATCGATGCGGTACCTGCGGCACTGCCGCACTTCGAGCACAACAAGATTTCCGAGGAAGACTGGCGCGCCCGAATTGCGTTGCGCCAAGTGCAAATTGCGGCCAGGATGCTGGGGTGACCATGACAGGGATACTCGCGAACAAGGTAGTGGTCATCAGTGGTGTGGGCCCGGGCCTCGGCACCACACTGGCGCATCGATGCGCGCGTGACGGCGCCGACCTCGTGCTCGCGGCGCGGACAGTCGAGCGTTTAGAGGAACTTGCCAAGCAGCTCAACGATGCCGGGCACAAGGCCCTGGCGGTGCGCGCGGACATCACCGATGACGACGAGGTCGCCTACCTCGTCGAGTCCACCACGGCGGCCTTCGGCAAGGTCGACGTCCTGATCAACAACGCGTTTCGGGTTCCGTCGATGAAACCGTTGGCAGGCACCAGCTTCCAGCACATCCGCGACGCCATCGAGCTCAGCGCGCTCGGCGCGCTGCGTCTCATCCAGGCGTTCACGCCGGCGCTGGAAGCTTCCAACGGCGCGATCGTCAACGTCAATTCGATGGTGCTTCGGCACTCGCAGGCCAAGTACGGCGCGTACAAGATGGCCAAGTCCGCACTGCTGTCCATGTCGCAGTCGCTGGCCACCGAGCTCGGCGAGAAGGGGATCCGAGTCAATTCCGTTGCACCCGGCTATATCTGGGGTGAGACGCTACAGGGCTACTTCGAGCACCAGGCCGGCAAGTACGGCACCACGGCCGACCAGATCTACCAGGCCACCGCGGCCAATTCCGACCTCAAGCGCCTGCCCACCGAGGACGAGGTCGCGTCGGCGATCATGTTCATGGCCAGTTACCTGTCCAGCGGCATCACCGGGCAGACGCTGGACGTCAACTGCGGTGAGTACCACAACTGATGACCGCCGCCGGCGACGATGCAGAGCGCAGCGATGGGGAGGAGGCGGCGAATTGACCGAACGCACCGACATCGCCACCGTCGATGAGCTACACGCGTCGGCCACCAAGCTGACCGGGCTCGATGACTTCGGCAGCGACAGCGACAATTACCGCGAAGCATTGGGCGTGCTGCTGGACTCCTACCGGCAGGAAGCCGGCCTTACGGTGTTGGGCAGCAAGATGAATCGCTTCTTCTTGCGCGGCGCGCTGGTGGCTAGGCTGCTGTCCGAGTCCGCCTGGAAGCAGTACCCGCAACACGCGGACGTGGCGGTCGAACGACCCATATTCGTCACCGGTTTGGTGCGGACCGGAACGACGGCTTTGCATCGGCTCCTCGGCGCCGACCCCGCACACCAGGGTCTGCACATGTGGCTGGCCGAGTTTCCGCAGCCCCGTCCGCCGCGCGACACCTGGGAGTCCCACCCGCTGTATCGCCAACTCGACGACCAATTCAACCAGCACCACGCGAACAATCCCGGATACACCGGCCTGCATTTCATGGCCGCCTACGAGCTCGAAGAATGCTGGCAGCTGTTGCGTCAATCGCTGCATTCGGTGTCCTACGAGACGCTGGCGCACCTGCCCAGTTACTCGAAGTGGCTGTCGCAGCAGGATTGGACGCCGGCCTACGGGCGGCATCGCAAGAATCTTCAGCTGATCGGGCTCAACGATGTCGGCAAGCGGTGGGTGCTGAAGAACCCGAGTCATCTGTTCGCGCTGGATGCGCTGATGGCAACGTATCCGGACGCGTTGGTTATCCAGACGCATCGGCCGGTCGAGACGATCATGGCGTCGATGTGCTCCTTGGCGCAGCACACCGCCGACGGCTGGTCGACTACCTTTAGCGGCGCCCAAATCGGCGCCGACGCAATGGAAACCTGGTCGCGCGGCTTGGAGCAGTTCAACGCCGCACGCGCCAAGTACAACCCGGCTCAGTTCTACGACGTCGACTACCGCGAGTTGATCGACGATCCGCTGGGCACGGTGGCCGACATCTACCGCAAGTTCGACATCCCGCTCACCGACGAGGCTCGGCTGGCCATGGAAGACAGCCACGCCGAAAGCCAAAGCGGCGAAAGGGCTCCCAAGCACAAGTACTCGCTGGCCGACTACGGGCTCACGGCCGAAGCCGTCAAGGAGCGCTTCGCAGGGCTGTGATCAATTGCCCCGCTCCTCAGCCGTTCGCTGCGCGAACCGCATCGTCGCCGGTGGTGATCAGCCGTCGCCGGGCGGTGGAGCGGTAGACACCTTATCCAGGCACCCTTCGGCGACGGCATGTTCGATGCTGTCGGCCAATTTCGGGCAGGACCGCGTCCGCGCGCTGTCGGTGCCAGTCGCGCGGAGCTCGGCGAAATAGGCGCAGCGCTGTGACGCCTCGCTATTCCACTGCACCGCAGTGTGTCCCGGGCCGAGTCGTTTGACG
>JBAWAV010000666.1:0-1567 GCA_049589475.1 Mycobacterium sp. | reverse complement strand
CTTCCGGCGCCACGACCGCGATCATGCCGACGCCCATGTTGAACGTTTTCTCCATCTCAGCGCGCGAGACCCGGCCACGCTGGGCGATCATCGCGAACACCGGAGCCGGCGTCCAGGTACCGCGATCCACCTCGGCGAGCAGCCCGTTCGGGACAACACGCTCCAGGTTGCCGGCCAGCCCGCCGCCAGTGACGTGGCAGAACGTCCGGACCTGTGTTTCGGCGGCCAGCGCGAGACAGTCTTTGGCATAGATGATGGTCGGCTCGAGCATCTCTTCGCCCAGCGTGCGACCGAACTCTTCGACGTAACCCTCCAGGTTGCCCCGATCGATCTCGAGTATGACCTTGCGAGCCAGCGAGTATCCATTGGAGTGCAGACCCGAAGATCCCATCGCAATGAGCACGTCTCCGGGTTTGACCCGGTCGGGGCCAAGGAGGTTCTCAGCCTCGACGACGCCGACGCCGGTGGCGGAGATGTCGTAGTGGTCAGGCTCGATCAAGCCGGGATGCTCGGCGGTTTCGCCGCCCAGCAGCGCACAGCCCGCGCGCACGCAGCCTTCGGCGATACCGCCGACGATCGCGTTGAGGCGTTCCGGCACGATGCGGCCGAGCGCGATGTAGTCGAGCAGGAACAACGGCTCGGCCCCGCAGACCACCAAATCGTCGACAACCATCGCCACCAGGTCCAGGCCGACGGTGTCGTGCTTGTCCATCGCCTGGGCGACGGCCAGCTTGGTGCCGACCCCGTCGCTGGATGCGGCCAGCAGCGGCTCGCGGTAGTCGCCGCGAAGCGCGAAGAGTCCGGCAAAGCCGCCGAGCTTGCCGATCACCTCGGGTCTGGTGGCTTTGGAGGCCAGCGGCTTGAACAATTCGACGGCGCGGTCCCCGGCCTCGATATCGACTCCGGCCGATGCATACGTAGCGCCCGGGGCAGCCGGGTCTTTTCCACGGTCGGTCATCGCGCTAAAGGCTACCGGGCGATGCCCGGCGCGGGTATCTGCCACTCGCTCGTGAGGTTCAGGGATGCCGTAGCACGGCGGCCTGCTCGGCCTCCGGCGATAGATCGTGGCTGATGTCCGACGGCCCGGCTCCTCGCGCGGCGTTGGAGAGCATCTGCTCGATGACGTTCTTGCCGAGCGCTGTCTCGCTGGGCAATTCGATCGGGTACTTGCCGTCGAAGCAGGCCGTGCACAGTCGCGAGGTGGGTTGCTCGGTCGCGGCGACCAGACTGCGCAGCGAGATGTAACCCAGCGTGTCGGCGTTGATGGCGTGCCGCACCGCTTCGAGCATCTCGTCTTCGTCTTCGACGGCGTTGGCGATCAGTTCGGCTGGCGACGGGAAGTCGATGCCGTAGAAGCACGGCCACTTCACCGGTGGCGAAGCGATCCGCACGTGCACTTCGACGGCGCCCGCTTCTCGCAGCATCCTGACCAGCGCGCGCTGGGTGTTACCGCGCACGATCGAGTCATCGACGACGATCAGCCGCTTTCCGCGGATGACCTCCTTGAGCGGATTTAACTTCAGCCGGATTCCGAGCTGACGGATGGTCTGCGACGGCTGGATGAAGG
>JBAWAV010000665.1:0-6266 GCA_049589475.1 Mycobacterium sp. | reverse complement strand
TGCTCGGACTTGAGGTCGGCGATGACGAACCGACGGTTCCGGAGCATCGCGTCGGCGCCGCTGGCACCGGGCCGGTCGACGCGAACGACGTCGGCTCCGAGGTCGCCCAGGATCATCGCAGCGTGCGGGCCGGGCCCGATCCCGGCAAGTTCGACGACTCGTAGCCCTGTCAGCGGTCCCGCCATGATCTCCCGACCTCCTTGTCGACGCTTACTGACATGGCGATCGCCGGCGCGGCTGAGCCGGGCGCAGCGGGTCGCCACCAACTGACTGGCATCTTCGCAGTCGGCCCGGTTGCCGCTGCATCCCGGTGGCCTAAAGTCGAGCCATGACCGCCATCGATTCCGGTATCGACACCCTCGCACCCGTTGAAGGGCTAGCCGTTTCCCTGGCCGACGGCGTGCTGTCGGTGACGATCGACCGTCCGGACAGCCTGAATTCGCTGACGCTGCCGGTGTTCGAGGGTCTCGCCGATGCCATGGAGCAGGCGGCGAACGACCCGCGGGTGAAAGTGGTGCGGTTGAGCGGCGCGGGCCGCGGCTTCTGCTCCGGTGCGGGGATGAGCGCCGACGACGTGGCCGGCGCCGGCCCCGGCGACGAGCTGATTCTGGCGGCAAACAGGGTGGTGCGGGCGATCACGGCGCTGCCGCGTCCGGTCGTCGCCGTCGTTCAGGGTGCGGCAGCCGGTGTCGGTGTCTCGCTGGCCTTGGCCTGCGATTTGGTATTGGCTTCGGACGCAGCGTTTTTCATGCTCGCCTTCACCAAGATCGGCCTGATGCCCGACGGCGGCGCCTCGGCGCTGATCGCCGCCGCGATCGGTCGGATCGGCGCGATGCGGATGGCGTTACTGGCCGAGCGGTTGCCCGCAGCCGAGGCGTTGGCGTGCGGCCTGGTCAGCGCGGTCTACCCGGCCGACAGCTTCGAGGCCGAGGTGGACAAGGTTGTGGCCGGGCTGCTGAACGGCCCCGCGGTGGCGTTCGCCAAGACGAAGCAGGCCATCAACGGCGCCACGCTCACCGAGTTGGAGCCGGCTTTGCAGCGCGAACTCGAGGGTCAGTCGGTGCTGCTGAAATCGCACGACTTCCGCGAGGGCGCAACGGCTTTCCAACAGCGCCGCACACCCGCCTTCACCGACAGCTGAGAGTTCACCGCCCGAACAGCGGGGGCAGCGCGAGCAGGACGACCAAGGTCCACACGAAGTGGGTCAGGATCGGTGCCAGCACCCCGCCGGTGGCGCGACGTTCCATTGCGCAGACGGTTCCGAGAAAGATCGCGGCGAATCCGAGCATCAGCTGTCCGCTGGCCATGGTCGCGATGACGTACACCACGGTCGAGATCACCAGCGGGTGGTATCGAACGACCGCGGTGTACAGCGCCCCGCGGTAGAACAGCTCCTCGCTGACAGCGCCGAGGAGCGCGACGGCCATCGTCGGACGCCACGCTCCCTGGTCGGCGTACTGCAGCACGCGGGTGATCAGCTCGGCGACGACCGGGATCTGTCGCGCGATCAACCCGCCGAGCACGAAGACACTGCCGAGCAGCAGGCCGATGACGGTGCCGCTGACCACCGGGCGCTGGTTCCGACCACGCCACCGGGCACCACCGAGGTGCAACGGTCCGGAGGCGAACGCGCCGAGCGCCCAGACTCCCGCCAGCGTGAGCGACCACCAGTAGAAGCTCGGCTCACCTGGATGGCTCCGAAGGGCGAAACTCAGCGCCGTAGCGCCGAGCACCAGAACAATCGCGACGACGATCCGCCTGCGCAGCACGACGCCGGGCGGTTCATTGTGCGGCACAGCGACATTGACGATCCCGCGACGGATCTCATCCAAAGCGCTGGGCGTGGGACTGACTTCAGTCATCGGCTCGTGTCATGCGAAATGCACCTTCGGTGTCAGCGTGATCAGGATGTCAATACCGGTCCGCAGTACACCGGCAATCGGGCCGGGAACAGCATTCACCAATCCGAGGCCGGGTCGCGCGATCGATGGTGTCACTATGCACGCAAGTCGCCGCAACCGCAGCGCATCGCCACCCGTCCACGCCGGATCGCTGTCGGCAAGGTGGTGCGGATCAGCGAGGGCGTTGACCGGGCGTGGCCGACGGTCGGACAGCGAGCGCGTTATCGCGTCATCGATCGAAAGCGGGCCGCCGGCGGGATCGGGAACCAGCTCGCGCAGGCCGTTACCGCTGGCTTTCATCGGATAGTCCAGCGACTCGACGAGGTCCGCCGCCAATCCCTCAGGCACCGGCAACGCCAGCGCAGTCACCCAGGACGCCACCGTGGTGTCGATTCCCCACACCGGCAGACCGGTATGCCATTTGCCGGCAATGCGCGAATACGTGGTCAGCAGTTCGCGGTAAGACGTTCTATCCGGCCCGGCAATGTCGTAGGCACCCGCCGGAACCTGATCGGGGTCGGCTGCGGCGACGAGGTAGTGCAGCACGTCGCGAATGGAAATCGGGTCGATCGGGTTTTCCATCCACTTCGGTATCGGGATCACCGGGAAACGGTCACCGACATACCGCAGCATCTCGAACGACGTCGAACCCGCACCGAAGATCACCGCGGCGCCCAGCCACACCACCTCCGGGCCACCCTCGATCGTCAGCGCCTCGGCCACCTCGGCCCGACTGGTCAGGTGCTCGGAGAGCCCTTCATCCGAGGGGACGAAGCCGCCAAGGTAGACGATGCGACGAACGCCCGCGTCTTTGGCAGCGGCCGCGACGTTGCCGGCCGAGGCGCGGTCGGCATCACGGAAGCCGGGCTGACCGATGGCGTGCACCAGGTAGTAGATGACGTCGATCGGACCACCCGCAGCCAGGGCCGTGCGCACCGACTCGACGTCGGAGGCATCCAGCTGAATGGGCTTTACATCGTCGAACCACCCGAAGTCGCCAAGCCGCGCGGGGTCGCGGCTGGCGGCGAGTACCTCATGGTCCGCCTCGAGAAGCGCCGTGATCAGTCGCGATCCCACATAGCCCGTCGCGCCCGTCACCAGTATCCGCACAACCCCCAACGTAGACATAAAGAGTGCGCACTAAACCCAGCAGCTGGCGGTCCCTATTGCACGCCGATTAGACAGACGTCGAATGAGCAATGAGCGCAGGCAAATTGAACCAACGGCAGCGGAAACTCGTATCGCCAGTGTGGGAAACCTAACAGTGGGCGCGCATACGATGACACCTGACGTCAATCGATCCGACCTCACGAGGGGAGCCCCATCGGTTGCGTCGGTAGCCGTCGAATTCCCGCCGCACCGGCACAGCCAAGACGAAGTGATAGCGGCCCTGGCCGATTTCGCGGGTCCGGAGTTTCGGCGGTTCGCCGCCACCAGCGGCGTTGAGACACGCCAGCTCGCGCTGCCACTGTCGCGCTACCGCCAGCTCAGCGGTTTCACCGAGGCCAACGAGGTGTACCTCGACATCGCGCTCGAACTGGGGGAACGGTCTTTGAAATCGGCACTGGAGAGAGCCGAAATCGAGCCGTCCGAGGTCGATATTGTGTTTTCCACGACGGTCACCGGGCTCACCGTCCCCTCTCTGGAAGGGCGGCTGATCAGTCGGCTGGGTCTTCGACCCGATGTCAAGCGCGTTCCGATGTTCGGCCTGGGTTGTGTCGCCGGTGCAGCTGGAACGGCTCGCGTGCACGACTACCTCCGGGCTTTCCCCGGTCAGGTAGCGGCCTTGCTCGCGGTCGAGCTGTGTTCGTTAACCGTTCAGCGCGAGGACCGTTCGCTCGCGAATCTGGTCGCCTCCAGCCTGTTCGGTGATGGCTCTGCCGCCCTCATCGCGACCGGAGCCGACCGGCCGCGAACCGGACCGAAACTACTTGCCACCCGCAGCCGTACTTACCCGGACACCGAAGACGTGCTGGGCTGGAACATCGGCAGCGACGGGTTCCGTATCGTCTTGTCTGTCGAAATCGCCACCGTCGTCGAGAAATACCTGGGTGAAGACGTCCGCAACTTCCTCGCCGACCACGGGCTGACCACCTCGGACGTCTCGAAATGGGTCTTGCACGCGGCCGGCCCGAAGGTGATCGACGCGGTCGAAAATGTGCTCGATCTGCCCGCAGACGCCTTCGATCTCACCCGGAAGTCTCTGCGCGACAATGGAAACCTGTCGTCAGTTTCGGTGCTTGATATTCTTCACGACACTATGACCGACCCAACTCCTCCGGGCTTGATCGGACTGATGATCGCGATGGGCCCCGGCTTCTCCGCCGAGCTCGTGCTGCTCAGCTGGTAGGCCATGTACTACCTGCTGATCCTGGCCGTTGGCGTTGAACGGCTGGTAGAAGTGATGGTCGCCAAACGCAACGCGCGATGGGCTTTCAACCACGGCGGCAAGGAATTCGGTCACGGCCACTATCCGGTGATGGTCACCCTGCACACGGCGCTGTTACTGGGCTGCGTCATCGAGGTGTGGGGTCTGCACCGGCCCTTCATCGGGTGGCTGGGGTGGCCGATGCTCGCCGTAGTGGCACTCAGCCAAGCGCTGCGCTGGTGGTGTGTGGCCACCCTGGGCCGACACTGGAACACCTTGGTCATCGTGCTGCCGGACGCCCCGTTGGTACATCGTGGCCCGTATCGGTGGCTGCACCACCCAAACTATGTGGCCGTGGTGGCCGAGGGGTTCGCGCTGCCCTTGGTGCACACCGCCTGGTTGACCGCCATCGGTTTCACGCTGGCCAACGCGCTGCTGCTGACGGTACGGATAAGGGTTGAGAACTCGGCACTGGGCTATCCATGACGGGCCGCCGCCATGACGCGCGCCGGCGACGATGCAGCGCGCAGCGATGCTGAGGAGCGGCGCACATGACGCGCGCCGGCGACGATGCAGCGCGCAGCGATGCTGAGGAGCGGCGCATATGACATATGACACCGATCTGCTGATCGCCGGCGGCGGCCCGGCCGGTCTCGCTGCGGCGATCAACGCTCGCCAACTTGGGCTTTCGGTGATCGTGGCAGAACCGCGAAACAATCCGATCGACAAGGCCTGCGGCGAGGGTCTGATGCCCGGCGGCTTGGCCGAATTGGTCTCTCTGGGTGTCGATCCGGCCGGGATGCCGTTGCGGGGTATCGCCTATCTCGACGAGCACCGCCGAGCCGAAGCGCCTTTTCGCGGCGGGCCCGGACGAGGTGTCCGGCGGACCACCTTGCACGCCGCGCTGGCGTCCCGCGCGAAAGAGCAAGACACCGAATGGGTCGCGACGCGCATCACAAGCGTCGACCAAGATTCGTACGGCGTCACAGCGGCTGGCATTCGCGCAAAATGGCTCATCGCCGCCGACGGACTGCATTCAGCCGTCCGCCGCGCCGTCGGTGTCAACGCGGTGGCCGGAACGCCCCGGCGGTACGGGGTCCGTTGGCACTACCACGTGCCCGCGTGGTCGGAGTTCGTCGAAGTGCACTGGTCACGCTGGGGCGAGGCCTATGTGACACCGGTCGAGCCAGACCTGGTCGGCGTGGCGATCCTGTCGCGTGGGCGCCCGGAACTGGCCTGGTTTCCGCGGCTGGCGCACCAACTGCAAGACGCCGACCGCGGCCATGCTCGCGGCTGCGGACCCATGCGACAGGTGGTGCCCCGCCGCGTCGCGGGACGGGTGCTGTTGGTGGGCGACGCAGCCGGTTATGAGGATGCGCTCACCGGTGAGGGCGTCAGCCTGGCCGTCAAGCAGGCCGGCGCGGCGGTGAAGGCTATCGCCGACGGCATGCCCTCGTCGTACGAAGCGGCCTGGCGTCACATCACCCGCGATTACCGGCTGCTCACCCGCGGGCTGGTACTCACGACCATCCCTCCCGCTACACGCCGCGCCATCGTGCCCGCATGCAGGCTGCTGCCCGCAGTATTCCAGCAGGCAGTAGACATATTGGCACGCTGACACTGGCGTTTATGCCGCCCCGTTGCCCAACCCTGGCAGATTTGCAGTGATCCGACTTGCTGTACGTTGGTTCCATAAATTGGATCACCAGCAAAGCGGCCGAGCCGCGATTTACCACTTGGATGCGATGACACATGGGCCCTGTTACGCCTGGCGTACAGGGGGGGAACGCCAACACCACACCATCCGCGGCCGTCTCGGCCGTAGCGATCGAATTCCCGCCGCATCAGGTCGGCCAGCGGGAAGCACTGTCGGGCCTGACCGGCCTCGGCGGGCCGCAGTTCGACCGGTTCGCCGACAGCGCCGGAGTGCAGACCCGCCGCATCTCGTTGCCGTTGTCGCAGTACGGTCAGCTGAGCGGCTTCACCGAAGCGAACGA
>JBAWAV010000664.1:0-1599 GCA_049589475.1 Mycobacterium sp. | reverse complement strand
ACCTAAAGCGGCCGGTGCATGCGGCCGAGCAACCAGCCGATGCCAAGCGCGATGGCAGCGGCCGTGTAGGGCTGGGTCTCGATGGTGTTGCGGATCGCCTGCTCAAATGAGCCAACGGTCTTTCGTGCAGCCGTTTGCGCCGTATCAAAGACGTCGGCCGCGCTCTCACGCGTCTGACCGTATACGTCCTCCGCAGCGTCCGTGAAGGCATCGGCCACGCCGCCTGCCTGCTTCTTGGCGTCGCCGAGCGCCCGATTGAAATCCGTAGGTTTTGTCGAGGCTTGTGCCATTGTATTCCTCTTGTAATTGCGGTCGGAAAGGTAAGCCGCCTGAGCGGCTAAAGTTCCAGGTCGTAAAGCCGATTTTTGCGAAGCGCGGCAGTGCGATGCCGGATAGTTAGTCTGCCGGCGACGTCCGGGGGCTAGCCATGGTGCGCCTTTGCAGCACGAGAATCCGCGCGCATGGCCTCCAGGTTCCGCGTCAGCCTTTCAGCGAACACCGCCGTCGCAATCGGCAGCGTACGCCCGCGCAACCGACCGAACACCAGATTGGCGCGGGGCACGTCGCGGCCATCGATTTCGCGCGCGATCACGCCGAGCTTATTGCCGACCGGCAACGTACCAATGCTAATCTGGAACGAGATCAGCCCAGCATGAATGACCAGGCCGCGCAGCATTTCAAACGAGTTGGCTTCGGCGGCGATCTTGAACGTCAGTCCGGTCCGCGCCGACACTTCCTCGAGCAATTGCCGGCCGCCGATTGAGCGCGACGGCAACGCGACCGGATAGGCCGCGCAATCACTCAAGCGCAGCACGCGGCGCGAAGCGAGCGGATGGTCTTTGGCCATCACCACGACCAATTGCTGTTCGAGCGTCATCAGCGGCTGAAACGTGGCGAGGTAGGCCGGTCTAAAGACGATAACCAGGTCGACCTCATAGGCCGCCAGCGCCGCCATTGCCCACTCGTGGTCGACCACCTGCACGTCGAATGCCACCAGGGGATGCGTCTTGCGGAATTCGGCGATCTGACGCGGCAGGAAATCGAGCGCGAGCGCCTGGCTGCAGGCGATGCGCACGGTGCCGCGTCGTAGTCCTTTGAGGTCCTCGATCTGCGACTTCATCCGCTCGACTTCGCCGTTTTGCCCGCGCAAATAGTGGACAAAGACTTCGCCGGCGGCGGTGAGCCGCACCCCGCGCGGACGGCGGTCGAATAAAGCAGTCCCGAGTTCGTCTTCCAGGTCAGCGATGCGCCGATTGACCGCCGATGCGGTGACGTTGAGCCGACCGGCCGCCTTGCGGATCGAGCCGGTGCGGGCAACCTCGTCCACGTAGTTCAGAATCCGCAGATGCTTCATGGCTGTTTGGCGTTCTCCGCCAATGGCGCTTTTTCGGCATCACTCTAGCAAGAAATCGGCAGCGGATGGCAACACCGGTTTCAGCTAGGCTGCGCCGCACCAAATGCTTCGCGTTCAGTGCCGATGAAATCCGCGCACCAACGATAGTGCGGCGCGGATGAAATCCCGGGGGCTGACGCCAGTGAACGGCCGCCAACCAACAGGAGCCAAACATGACTTTGCTCGCCCGCCGCTCCGTCGTCGCG
>JBAWAV010000663.1:0-6231 GCA_049589475.1 Mycobacterium sp. | reverse complement strand
CCGACGAGGTGGCCGTGGGCTGGGCGGCCTCGGCGGCGGCGCTGAGCTCGGCGCGCGCCGGACAGTTCGACGACGTCGAAGCGCTGGCCCGGCGCGCGACCGCCGCCGACCATCCCGGTCTGCTGCGGTTCACCAGTGGCTTCGGCCGGATCACCGCGCGGGTGATGGCCGGACGACTGACCGACGCCCGGACACTGGCCCAGCGCTACACCGACTTCGCTGAACTGCAGCAGCCCGGCCGCGCGATCGGTGAGACGCTCGTGGGCTACGTCGCGATCGCCCAGGGCGATTTCGACGCTGCCGTGACGCTGTTGAGCCGGGCCGCCGACCCGTTGGCCCGCACCGGCTACTCGTGGGGGCCGCTGTCGTTGACACTGCTGGCGCAGGCGCTCGGCCAACAGGGCGACCAACTGGAGGCCGCAAAGGTTGTCAGTCGGGCAGAGTCACGGCACGGCCTGAAGTCCACGTTGTTCGCTCCAGAGTTGGCGCTGGCCAGGGCATGGTCGAAGGCCGCCCGAGGGGACTCGACGGGCGCGATCGAGGCTGCGCGTGAGGCGGTGCAGACCGCGGAACGCGGCGGCCAGTCGGCGATCGCCCTGCGCGCGCTGCAGGACGCCACGCGGCTCGGCGATGTGCGCGCTGTGCAGCGGACCGAACGGCTGGCGGTCGAAGTGAATTGTGTGCTGGGACGGCTCACCCTGGCGCACGCCCGGGCGTTGGCCGCCGGCGACGCGACGGCGCTGGCAGACGTGGCTGCTGACCTGGCCGATCAGGGCCTTCATCCGGCCGCCGCGGACGCGTCGAAGCAAGCCGAGCGTTTTTAGTACGGCGCCCGGTGGTGGCTCTTGTGGTGTTGCGGAGTCAGCGTCTTTTGGCCAGGGTTCGATGGGCCGTGGACTTCGGGTGGGTCCTGAATCAGCGGGGCGGGATCAGCGTCGGGGTCGAGGGACGACGCGTCATGGGAAAGCGCACCGACCGCTGTGGGGACACTCGCCCGAACGAACTGCGCGGGGCCGGCAAGCACAGCGCCGACCAGCGCACACACACCAAAGGTCGCGCCACACGCGACCCGTAACGCCGGCATCGTTGCCATGTGACCCACGTTACGTCGGTGTTACGAACTTTCACGGACTTAAACGCAGACAGATTGATTGCGGTTTGCCATCCATTTCGTTGCCGAGGGGCGAACGACCATTCAGCTGCTCAGGTACCCCCGAAGCATCGTCACCGCTTCGGTGATCTGATCGACGGGCACCCGCTCGTCGACGGTGTGCGCCAGGTTCGGATCACCGGGTCCGTAGTTGACCGCGGCGACGCCGCGGGCGGCGAACCGCGACACGTCGGTCCACCCGTATTTGGCCCGCACCTGTCCGCCGGCTGCAGCGACGAGGGCCTTGGCAGCCGGCCTGGACAGCCCGGGCAATGCCCCGGCCGCGGAGTCGGTCTGCTCGATCCGCACGTCGAGGCCGTCGAACACCGCGTGCACGTGCTGCAGTGCGGCATCCGCAGTGCGGTCGGGCGCGAACCGGAAGTTCACCGTCAGCGAGGCCGCGTCCGGGATCACGTTGCCCGCGATACCGCCGTCGATGCGGACCGCCGACAACCCTTCGCGGTAGGTGCAGCCGTCGATCTCGACACTGCGGGCCCGGTAGTCGGCGAGGCGATCCAACACGGTGCCCAGCTTGTGAATTGCGTTGTCGCCCAGCCATGATCGCGCCGAGTGGGCGCGGGTTCCGGTCGCGTGGACGACCACCCGCAGGGTGCCTTGGCAACCGGCCTCGATGTAGCCGCCGGTCGGTTCGCCCAGAATCGCCACATCGGCCACCAGCCACTCCGGCAAATCACGTTCGATGCGTCCCAAACCGTTTGCGGCTGAATCGATTTCCTCGCAATCGTAAAACACCAGAGTCACATCGTGCGCAGGCTCGGCGACCGTGGCGGCCAGATGCAGGAAGACTGCGTCACCCGACTTCATGTCGCTGGTGCCGCAGCCGTACAGCACACCGCCGTCGCGGCGGCTGGGCAGGTTGCCCGCGGCCGGCACGGTGTCGAGATGGCCGGCCAGCAGCACCCGGGTAGGGCGTCCCAGCGCGGTGCGCGCCAGCACCGCGTTGCCGTTGCGGATGATCTCGAAACCTGACGTCTGTGCGCGCAGCGCGGCTTCGACCTCGTCGGCGATGCGTTCTTCGTGCCGCGACTCGCTCGGGATGTCGACCAGAGCTGCGGTCAGCTCGATCGGGTCGCCACGAAGGTCAAGCACGATGTCAGCGTAGTGGGTGGGTAGCGTTGGGCCCGTGACTGCAGCTTCAGGAATCGGGCTGGCAACGCTGGCCGCGAACGGATCTGTCCTCGACACCTGGTTCCCTGCACCGGAACTGATCGAGTCGGGCGAGACCGGCACGACGCGGCTGTCGGTGGCCGAGGTGCCCGACGAGTTCGCCGCGCTGGCCGGACGCGACGACGAGCGTGACACCGAGACCGTCGTGGTGCGCACCGTGATCGGCTCGCTGGACGACAAGGCCGTCGACGCCTATGACGCCTACCTTCGGCTGCATTTGCTGTCGCACCGACTGGTCACGCCGCACGGGCTGAACGCCGACGGTCTTTTCGGAGTGCTGACCAATGTGGTGTGGACCAACCACGGGCCGTGCTCCATCGAGGGTTTCGAGAGGGTGCGGATGCGATTGCGCCGCCGCGGGCAGGTCACGGTCTACGGCGTGGACAAGTTTCCCCGCATGGTCGACTACGTCGTGCCCAGCGGAGTGCGGATCGCGGACGCCGACCGGGTGCGACTGGGCGCACATCTGGCCTCCGGGACGACGGTGATGCACGAGGGCTTCGTCAACTTCAATGCCGGCACGCTGGGCGCATCGATGGTCGAGGGCCGCATCTCGGCCGGCGTGGTGGTCGGCGACGGATCCGACATCGGCGGTGGCGCCTCGATCATGGGCACACTGTCCGGTGGCGGCACCGAGGTGATCTCGATCGGCAAACGCTGCCTGCTCGGCGCGAACGCCGGGCTGGGCATCCCGTTGGGCGACGACTGCGTCGTCGAGGCCGGCCTCTATGTCACCGCAGGCACGAAAGTCGCTCTGCCTGACGGGAAGTCAGTCAAAGCTCGCGAACTGGCCGGCAGCAGCAACCTGCTGTTCCGGCGCAACTCACTGACCGGGGCGGTCGAAGTGGTGTCCCGCGACGGGCGCGGTATCGCGCTCAACGAGGACCTGCACGCCAACTGATCACACGACGAGGTGCTGGGGCATCACGGTCGGCTTGACGCCGTACCGCGGGCCCGTGCCGTAACCGCCGCGACCGGGCGAGGCGTATGCCGGCATCCCGGTCGCGACCGTGGACACGCCGCCGCCTTCCTCCACCGGTGCAGTCCAACCCGAGCCCGCCAACGGCGCGGCGGCCGCAGGCTCTGCCGGAGTGGCCGCGGACCACGCTGTCGGCACGGATAGCTTGCCGACGGTGGACGCCTGGCCCATTCCGGCCAACATCGGGCTGGCACCCGCACCCGAAACCGCAGCCGCGTGGCCGGAACCATCGGGCCAGCCCAGTGTTCCGAGACCACCGAAGGCGGGCGCAAGGCCGTGTGCCATAAGCCCCGCGTCGGCTGTGTGTCCGTAGAGAATTCCGGTCACGATCGCGTTGAAACCGTTCCACGACGCCATGTCGAAAATCCCGTTGGGGATGTTCTCGACCAGGCTGTTGCTGAAGAAATCGCTCAAGGCCGAAGCCGGTACGGCTGCCGACGACACCGGACCGGACAGCGACTGCGTCGCCGCGGGCAGACCAGATACCAGCCCCGGCAGCCCGGTCGACGTGCCGGTGGCCTGGGCGACCGCGGCGGCCTGCCCGCCGAGCCCACCGGCGTTGGTGGTCGGCGCAGGATCGCTCAACGGCCCCAACTTGCCGGCACTGGCCGACGAGCCCGCATAGCCGTACATCGCCGCCGCGTCCTGGGCCCACATCTCGCCGTACTGACCCTCGGTGACCGCGATCGCCGGCGTGTTCTGGCCCAGAATGTTGGTCGCAAGCAGGGCGGCCAACTGAGCGCGGTTGGCGACGACAACCGGTGGCGGCACCGTCATGGCGAAGGCGGCCTCGTAGGCGGCCGCGGATGCCATCGCCTGGTTGGCCGCGAGTTGGGCGGCGCCGGCGGTGGTGTGCATCCACTCGATATAGGGCGCCGCCGCGGTGGCCATCGCCGTCGCGGACGGACCCCGCCACTCGTCGTCGGTCAGGGTCGAGATCACGGACTGCGAGGCAGCGGCGGTGGTGTTCAATTCGGCCGCAACGTTGTTCCACGCCGCCGCGGCGGCCATCATCGGCCCCGCGCCCGGACCGGTGTACATGCGCGTGGAGTTGATCTCCGGGGGCAGCGCTCCGAAATCAAAAGTCATTTTCTTGAGATCCTTTCTGGCTGACTGGTTTTGGCGCTTAGACGACGAGCGATTTGGGCATCACGGTGGGCTTGACGCCATAACGCGGTGCACCGAAGCCAAGGCCTGAGCGCCCCGCCGAGGCCACCGACGGCATGCCGGCGGGCACCGTCGTCATCGGCGGCCCCGCGTGTGCCGCAGGGCCGGTCCAGCCCGTGACCACAGATGGCACGGGAGCAGAGGCGCCGGCCGCGGCCCAGCTGGGCGGCACCGACAAGCCGCCGAGCGTCGATGCCTGACCCACGGCCACCGACGCTGAGGCCGCGACAGGAGCGGTCGGCATGAATGGCGCGGCAGCAGCGCCCGGGCTGAGCGCTGGGCCGGCGCCCTGGAACGGCTCCCAGTCCACCGCGCCGGGAAGGAATTGGCCCTGACCCAGCGCGATGAAGTCCGACGAGGCAGCGCCGACGTTTTGGAACCAGTTGAACGGGGTTCCGATTGCGGCGCCCGTCGTGGACGACGTCGCCGCCGACGTTGTTGCGCCCGACAGCGACGCCGAACCGGTCGCGGTCTGGTTGGCGCCTTCGGTCTCGCCATAAGAACCTGCGCTGCTGTCCAGGGTGTTCACCAGCATCTGCTGAATCGCCGCTGCTTGGGCGCTGACCTGCTGGTACCAGGCCCCGTAGGCGCTGAACTGTGCGGCTTGCAACGCCGAGACCGGGTCGGCGGCCGCAGGAACGACGCCCGTCGTCGGCACTGCGGCGGCCGCGTTCTGATCGGTCATCGACGTGCCGAGGGTTTGTAGCGCGCTTGCCGCGGCCGTCAACGCTTCGGGCCGCGTGGTCACAAAAGACATGAAGCTCTCCTCACGAAAATTCAGCCGAGCGCTGAGGGTTCGGCCGTGGTGGTGTTCTGCGGAAGGGCACACCCAGATAGCCCACGACTGCCACTTTCCCAAAATCCACCGGAAATACGTGCGTAACGCACACGTAATATGCATCCGGAATTTCGGGGCGGAGATCAAAGGCGAGGACGTGCGGAACGGCCTTACTGACGCCCGGCCGTAAATAACTCAGATAGCCTGCGCGGCTGAGGATTTCGAGACAGCGGGACTACTCGCCGGAATGTAGCGGCTTCCCGTTGGTCTCGGGCAGGAGGTACGTGCATACGAAGCTGGCCGCGGCGAGGACCGCGAGCATCGGCCCGATGGCCCAGCCGCCGTAGGTCGCCTGCACGGTTCCGGCGACCAGCGGCGGCAGCGCACCGCCGAACACACCGGCGAAGTTGATCGCGAAGGCCGAGCCGCTGTAGCGGTAGCGGGTGGCGAACAGCTCAGGAATGAATGCTCCGGTGGGCCCGGAACCGATCCCACCCACTGCGCACATGCCGACGATCGCCAGCGCGTAGAGCAAGGGTTTGCCGGTGTCGATCAGCGGCATCACCACCACTGCCCACGGCACACATGCCGCCCAGCCCAGCAACATCATTCGGCGCCGCCCGACTCGATCGCACAGCGTGGCCGAGAGCGCGACGAACGTAATGCTCACCAGCCCGCCCAACGCACCCACTTCCCAGATGAAACTGCGGCTGTAACCCAGTTCGGCGTGCGCGTATCTGGTCAGGTAGGTGTTCGCCATGTAGGCGAAGCCCATGCCGCCCAGGATGCTGCCGCCCGCCAGAAGGATCTCTCGCCGCCGCAGGCGTATCAACTCCGCGATCGGGGCCCTCGGGACAGTGTCGCGGACCTTCTCGGCTACGAAGACCGGCGTCTCGTCGATCCGCAGCCGCACGTACAGCGCGATGCCGATCAATACCGCACTGATCAGGAACGGGATCCGCCAACCCC
>JBAWAV010000662.1:0-1889 GCA_049589475.1 Mycobacterium sp. | reverse complement strand
GGTCTGAAAGTAGGGCAGCCGGGTAAAGCTAAGGCAGAACAACGCCCCGGCGATCGTCACACCGGAGGCCAAGACAACCTTGGCGACCCCACGGTAGGTGGTGTAGTAAGCCGCTTCCCGGTCCTCGCCGGCCTGGCGGGCCTCTTGATACCGCCCGATGAAGAATATCCCGTAATCGGTTCCCGCCGCGATCCCGATCGGTATCAGCAGATTAACGACGACGGTAGAGAGACCAATAAGCTGGTGCTCACCAAGAAGCGCAACGATTCCCCGGGCCACCTGCAATTCTATTGCGACCATTAGCAACAAAAGAATTACCGTGATAACCGAGCGGTAGACGAGAAGCAGCATGATGAAAATCACCGCGACGCTTACCGCCGTGATTAAAAAGACTGTCCGTTGTCCACTCCGGACCGTATCCGCAGCAATCGCAGCGGGGCCAGTGACGTATGCCTTGACCCCCGGCGGCGGCGGTATGTGCTCCACGATGTGCCGAACGGCTTCGACCGATTCGTGCCCCACGGTCTGGCCCGACGCACCGGCGAGGTCCAATTGGACATACACGGCCTTACCATCGGCGCTTTGCGCGGCGCCCGCCGTTAGTGGATCCGACCAGAAATCGTGGACGTGCTGCACATGCTTCGGATCGTCGTCCAAGGAACGAACCAAACGATCGTAATAACGGTGAGCGTCGTCGCCCAGTGGCTGTTGACCCTCCAAGACGACCATTGCAGCGCTCGCGGAACGCGTTTCCTTGAAGTCCTCACCGATGCGCTTCGCCGCCTTGAACGACGGGGCATCGTCGGGATTCGGCGATACGGAGTGCTCTGCTGTGACTTGCTCCAGTGACGGGACGCCGATAGTCGCGACGCAGGCGATGGCCAACCACGCCAAGATGATCAGCACCGACAGTCTACGGATCGTGCGAGCGACAAACAGCCGACTGTTGCGCAGATGATGGTTGCTCATGCGTCCTTCAGCGCGCAAGAAACAAACGCGCTCACTTCGTCCTTGGTCCGCTCCGCTTTGACCACGCCGTCGATCAGGAGGCGGCAGCCGAGGCTGTCACCGTCGCCCTGCGCCACAACTTTCTGCACGGCCGTTTGCGCTGTGGTCGCAAAGGTCAACGACCATGGCAGGCGCGCCCCTTCGACTCGCTGGGGGTCACCATTAGCGTCGAAATAACTGATGGTGGCGACCGTCCCCGGCGGTCCGAAGATCTCGTATGTCAGGTGCTGGGGGTCGAAACGCGCGCTGACGTTTGCTTGCGAGTCGGCATACGCGCGGCCCTTCTCAGAGCCGAAAACGTTGTGCAGCCGCACTACCGTCAATCCTCCAGCACCGATCACCAGCAATATGAGCACCGGAATCCATAGCCGCCGCGCAGCACCGAAAATCCCGAATCGCCGATTCCGATGACTCTTTCGACGTGCTCGAGGCGCGAGTGCGGGTTGGTCAGCACATCGGGGAAGAGGGAGTTCGCGGTCAGATGATTGGCCGGGGTCTTGAAAGTCCGCTGTGACGAGATCGGACCGGGCTTCCGCGACGCCGACGTCGCGCACACCGGGTTCGACCACCGCACCCAACCTTCCACCCGTTGACCAAGACGAAAAAGCGCCATTGTCGTCGTCCAACGGATCGATGCTCACCCGTTCTCCAGACACGTCTAGTTCGACACGAGTCGAACAGGTCCAAACCATACTCAAGGCCACCAGGCTCAATCCAGTCTTTCGGCAAAATACGTCCGTCAGCCGGTCGGGATGTTCGGAATCCTGGACGGCTTACTGTACACACGTGTTGTAGGGTGGCCCGCTATGGCGGCTGTCGACGACGCAGAGCGGGCGCTACCTCACTGGACGACACACCGCGCGAAGTCAGCGGTCCCAATG
>JBAWAV010000661.1:0-26459 GCA_049589475.1 Mycobacterium sp. | reverse complement strand
AATTCGCCACCAGCCGCACCCCGGTGCGCGAAGCCCTGCTCGAGTTGTCCTACGACGGCCTGGTCCGCGTCGCGCCCCGCAGCGGGATCACGGTCATCGGCATGAGCCCCGAGGACGTGGTCGACAGCTTCACCATCCTGGGCGTGCTCACCGGCCAGGCCGCGGCATGGGCAGCGCAGCGGGTCACCGACGACGGCATCGAGCGATTGCGCGAACTGGCCACCGATATCGAGGCACACGCCGGCGAGGGCGGCATCGTCGACGCGAACTGGCAGTTCCACCGCGAGATTCATCGGGCATCGCATTCGCGGCGGTTGATGGCGCAAATTCGCCAGGCCGTCCGCGTGGTCCCGTCGAACTTTTTCGCGATGTTTCCCGAGCACGAGCACAATGCGCTCGAGGAACATCAGGCACTGGTCGCCGCGCTGGCCGATCGCGACGTCGACAAAGCCCGTCACATCGCCGAGCGGCACGTGCTGGACGCGGGTCGGTCGCTGGCCGAATGGCTGGAGCAGGCGGATCCCGGCAGCACCACGAACCACAGCAGCCACTGAGGGCATGGATAGACACTTTTCTGAAATCGCATCGCGGGCGATATCGCATCGCGGGCGATATCGCATACGCGTCGTCTAAGAAAAACGTGTCGCGGCGCTCGGGCCGGTACTGGTGTGACCGGTGTTGCGAGCGACGCTCAGCGTCGACGCCGGATGATCGCCCGCAACTTGTCCAGCCGGCTGCTGATTTCCCGCTCGGCCCCGTGGCTGGTCGGCCGGTAGTAGTCGACGCCGACCAGCTCGTCGGGCGGATACTGTTGCGGCACAACGCCATCCGGATCGTCATGGGCGTACTTGTAGCCCTGGGCGTTACCCAGCGCCGCGGCACCCGAATAGTGGCCGTCGCGCAGATGCGGCGGCACCAGGCCGGCCTTGCCGGCGCTGATGTCCTGCATCGCAGCCCCGATCGCGGTGGTGACGGCGTTCGACTTCGGCGCGGTCGCCAGGTGGACGGTGGCGTGCGCCAAGGTGAGCTTGGCCTCGGGCATGCCGATCAGGGCGACCGTCTGCGCCGCGGCGACCGCGGTCTGCAGCGCCATCGGGTCGGCCATGCCGATGTCCTCGCTGGCCAGAATCAGTAATCGTCGCGCGATGAATCGCGGATCCTCGCCGGCGACCAGCATCCGGGCCAGGTAGTGCAGCGCGGCGTCGACGTCGGAGCCGCGTACCGACTTGATGAACGCGCTGATCACGTCGTAGTGCTGATCGCCGTCGCGGTCGTAGCGGACCGCGGCCTTGTCCAGCGACTGCTCGATGACCTCGACGGTGACCCGTTCCCCCGCCTCGGCCGCCACCTCCAGCGCGGTCAACGCGCGGCGGGCATCGCCGGCGGCCAGCTGGACCAGCAGGTCGACGGCCTCCGGCGTCACCTTGACCCGACCGGCCAGACCGCGCTCGTCGTCGATAGCGCGCTGCACCACCGCGCGGATGTCGTCGGAGGACAGCGGCTGCAGCTGCAGGATCAGCGACCGCGACAGCAACGGCGCGACGACGGAGAACGACGGGTTCTCGGTGGTCGCCGCGACCAGCAACACCACCCGGTTCTCCACGGCGGACAGCAGCGCGTCCTGCTGGGTCTTGGAGAACCGGTGTACCTCGTCGATGAACAGCACGGTCTGCTCGCCGTGCGCGGCGGCGCGACGAGCCACATCGATGACGGCGCGGACTTCCTTGACCCCCGCCGACAACGCCGACAGCGCCTCGAAACGGCGCCCGGTGGCCTGCGAGATCAGTGACGCCAGCGTCGTCTTACCGCTGCCAGGCGGACCGTAGAGGATCGCCGACGCCATGCCCGATCCCTCGACCAGACGCCGTAGCGGTGAGCCTGGCTGCAACAGGTGATCCTGACCGACGACCTCGTCGAGACTGGCCGGGCGCATCCGCACAGCCAACGGCGCGGCGGCCGAACCGAATTGCACGCGCTCGCCACGGTCGGCCTCGTCGGGGACGTCGAACAGACCGTCGGGCACGCTGTCAGGCATACCACGTCAATACGACACGTCGGCGCGCAGTGTGAGGTCGCAGCGGTGCCGTTGATTACTTGCTAAGTTCGCGGAGCACGCCTGCACAACTCCCCGACGACGACGCAGGAGCGGTCATGAGCCAACCTCCGGAATATCCTGGCAACCCGAGCGAGCCGTGGAGCGATAACCCGCACCCGGGCAACTACCCGCCACCCGGGTACGGGCCTCCCCCAGGACCGCCGCAGGGCTACGGACCTCCGCCAGGGCCGCCGCCGGGCTACGGACCTCCTCCTGGGCCGCCCCCCGGCTATGGTCCGCCCCCTCAGCCCGGCTACGGACCTCCTCCCGGATATCCCCCGCCGCCCGGGTACGGGCCGCCTCAACCTGGCTACGGACCTCCGCCGGGGTTCGGACCGCCGCCCGGACAGGGCTTCGACATCGGTCAGGCGTTCAGCTGGGCGTGGAATAAGTTCACCCAGAATCTTGGCCCGCTGATTCTGGCCACGCTGGTCTACGGAGTCATCGGGATCGTGGTGCACGGCTTGGTTTTCGTCTTGCTGGGCGGCGCCACGGCCGATGTCCCGAGCACCGACGGCGATTACGGCGCAGCATTCTCGGCGGGCCTGGGCACCGTCGGCACGCTGGTCCTGTCGATCGTGTCGTTCGTGTTCGGCATCTTCGTACAGGCTGCATTCCTGTCCGGCGGTCTCGACCTCGCCGACGGCAGGCCGGTCAGCGTCGGGTCGTTCTTCAAGCCGCGCAACTTCGGCAGCGTCGTCCTGGCCGGCGCACTGCTCAGCGTCATCAGCGCCGTCCTGGACCTGCCGTCGCTGGCGCCCAGCTTCCTGTTCGCGCTGTTGTCGTTCGTGGCGATCATCGTCTTCACGTTCTTCGCGCTGTTCACGATCGCGTTCGCGACAGACCGCGGCTTGCCGCCCATCGATGCGCTGAAAGCCAGCGTCAGCACCGTCAGGTCGCACATCGGCGAAACGCTGATCTCGTTCGTGGTTCAGGGTTTGGTGATTTTCGTGGGCTTCTTGGCCTGCGGTATCGGCATCATCGTCGCCGCTCCGGTCGCACTGCTGATCCAGGTCTACACCTACCGGAAACTGTCCGGCGGCCCCGTAGCGCCCTAGCTGATTTCGGCGACCCGCTGCGCCCGGCTGCGCCGCGCTTGCGATCGCCTCAGCCCGTCACGAAGTCGATCAGCTCTTCGACCCGGCCGATCAACGCGGCGTCGAGGTCGGTCCAGTCGCGGACCCGGCCGCGGATGCGGCGCCATGCCGCGGCGATGTCGGCCTGGTCGGCGTGCGGCCAGCCCAAGGCGTCGCAGATCCCGTGCTTCCACTCCGTTCCGCGCGGGATGACCGGCCACTCGGTTAGACCCAGCCGGGCCGGTTTGACGGCCTGCCAGATGTCGACGAACGGGTGCCCGACGACGAGCGTGTCCGTGCCGCCCGGGCCTCGGCGCACCGCGTCGGCCAGCCGCGATTCCTTCGAGCCCGGCACCAGATGATCGACGAGGACGCCCAAGCGCCGCTGCGGGCCCGGCCGGAACTGCTTGACGATGCCAACGAGATCGTCGACGCCACCGAGGTATTCGACCACCACGCCCTCGATTCGCAGGTCGTCGCCCCAGACCTGCTCGACGAGCTCGGCGTCGTGACGGCCCTCGACGTAGATCCGCCCGGTCCGGGCCACCCGGGCACGTGCCCCGGTCACCGCCACCGAGCCCGACGCGGTGCGGGCGGCGGCCTCGGGGGCCGGACGGCGCGGGGCGGTCAAAATGACCGGTTTGCCGTCGACCAGATATCCGGGTCCGACCGGAAACGATTTGGTGGCACCGCGGCGGTCCTCGAGCTCCATCCGGCCGTACTCGACACGCACCACCGCGCCGACGTAGCCGGTTTGCGCGTCTTCGACGACCATGCCGAGTTCTATTGGTACTTCGATTGATCGGGCCTTGCGGGAGCCGTGCGGATCGCGTGCCAGTACGTCCGAGCCGTAACGATCGTCCATCCGAGCGATCCTAGGAACAGCAGGCCGCCAAAGCCGGTTACGCCACTCCGCGACATTGAATCGCCTACCCGCACGCGAAGGCGGCAGGCCGCGTCAGTCTCGCAAGGTGCGCCCCTGCGCGTCCGTCACCTTGCCGGTGAGGATCAAGATTGCGTCGATCAACGGCCATATCCAACCGGCAAGTCCCAACGTGAAAACAGTGATCGCAAGTTGCGCAAAGCCAATCCCGATGTAGCCCAGGTAAAAGCGTCCGACACCGGCGCCTCCCAGAAAAATTTGCAGGAGCCCGGCCACGAGCTTGCTCTTGTCGGACAGTGGCCGACCGCCCGCGTCCAGACCGTAGTAGCTCGGGCCGCCATATGGTGCCACGGCCGGGGTGGAATGGGTGGCGCCGCAGCCCATTGCCGGCCATCCCAAAACCTTTGTCCGGGCCCGCCACTCGGGTCCGGGTACCAGCCTGCGGCCGGTTGTTGAGACGTCATTTTCTCGCTCTTTCTTCGCGTTGACACCGATGATTGCACGGCGACGGCGTTGGGCGGCCGGCGCCATCATTGCATTCAAGCCCGGGATGCGTCACATGATCTGCCCGCGGAGATTCCAGCGCGCCAACCCTGAGCCTTGCCGCGCTGCGGCACTCAGGCTGGCGTGATGAGATGGGCGGTTATGACCATCAAAGTTGCGCTGGAGCACCGCACCAGCTACACCTTTGACCGGCCGGTCCGGGTTTTCCCGCACGTCGTGCGGCTGCGCCCGGCGCCTCACTCACGCACCCCGATCGAGGCTTACTCGCTGCGGGTCGAGCCGGCAGACCACTTCGCCAACTGGCAGCAGGATGCGGTCGGCAACTTCGTGTGCCGGCTGACCTTCCCGAATCCGACCAGCCACTTGACCATCACCGTGGGGCTGATCGCCGACCTGAAGGTGATCAACCCCTTCGACTTCTTCATCGAGGACTGGGCCGAGACATGGCCGTCGTCCGGCCGGTTCAGCTACCCCGAGCCGCTGGCCGAAGACCTCAAGCCGTATCTGCGGCCCGTCGACGAGGAAGGCCCGGGGTCCGGGCCCGGCGAACTCGTGCAGGCGTGGGTGCGTAACTTCTCGGTGCCGGAGGGCACCCGCACGATCAACTTCCTGGTAGAGCTCAACAGGCGAATCAACCACGACCTCAGTTACAGCGTGCGGATGGAACACGGCGTCCAGACGCCGGACTTCACGTTGCGGACCGGGGTCGGGTCCTGCCGCGACTTCGCGTGGCTGCTGGTGTCGGTCGCCCGACAGATGGGGCTGGCCGCCCGATTCGTCTCCGGCTACCTGGTCCAGCTGACCTCCGACGTCAAGGCGCTCGACGGGCCGTCGGGCCCGGCGGCCGACTTCACCGACCTGCACGCCTGGGCCGAGGTGTACATCCCGGGTGCGGGCTGGATCGGGCTGGACCCGACGTCGGGTCTGTTCGCCGGCGAGGGCCACATCCCGCTGGCGGCCACACCGCATCCGTCGGGCGCTGCGCCGATCACCGGCGGGATCGAGCCGTGCGAGTCGGTGCTCGAGTTCTCCAACACCGTCACCCGGATCCACGAAGACCCCCGCGTGACGCTGCCTTACACCGACGAGGCGTGGGCGACCATCCAGGACGTCGCCCGCGGTGTCGACAAGCGCCTGACCGCCGCCGACGTCCGGCTCACCGTCGGCGGTGAACCAACCTTCGTTTCGGTGGACAACCAGGTCGACGACGAATGGACCACCGCCGCCGACGGCCCGCACAAGCGTCAACGGGCATCCGATCTGGCTGCGCGGCTCAAAGCGCAGTGGGCCCCGCACGGGCTGGTGCACCGTGGACAGGGTCGCTGGTATCCCGGAGAACCGTTGCCGCGCTGGCAGATTGGACTGTATTGGCGCACCGACGGCCAGCCCCTGTGGCCGGACGCCAAGCTGCTCGCCGACCCGTGGGACGTCGACGCGGCCGGGCCACCGGCAGCCGACTCCGCCGCCCACGACTTGCTGGCCGCCATCGCCGACGGGCTGGGTCTGCCTCTGTCGCAGGTGCGGCCCGCTTACGAAGATCCGCTGTCGCGGCTGGCCGCCAAAGCCCGCCTGCCCGAAGGCGACCCGGTGGCACCGGATGCCGACCTGGACTCTGAGACCGGCGGGGACACCGCCGCCAGCCGGGCAGCATTACTGGCGCGCCTCGACGAATCCACCGAGGACGCAGCGGCATTCGTCTTGCCGCTGCATCGGCGCGACGACGACAGCGGCTGGGCCAGCGCCGACTGGCGGTTGCGCCGCGGCCGCATCGTGCTGGTGGACGGCGACTCGCCGGCGGGTCTTCGGCTGCCGCTGGACGCGATCAGCTGGAAACCGCCGCGGCCGACCTTCGACACCGACCCGACCACCGTCGGCGACGAACTGCATCCGTCATCGGCGGAGGCGGACGTCGACGACGATGAAACCGCACCGACCACCGCGATGGTCGCCGAGGTCCGCGACGGGCTGCTCTATGTGTTCATGCCGCCATCGGAGGCGCTGGACTATTTCGTCGACCTGATCGGCCGAGTCCATGACGCGGCCGCGGCGATCGGCTGTCCGGTCGTCATCGAAGGTTACGAACCACCACCGGACCCACGGTTGACGTCGACGACGATCACCCCAGACCCCGGCGTCATCGAAGTCAACGTCGCACCGACCGCCAGTTTCGCCGAACAGACCCGACAACTCGAAACCCTCTACGAGCAAGCCAGATTGGCGCGGTTGTCCACCGAGTCGTTCGACGTCGACGGCAGCCACGGCGGTACCGGCGGTGGTAACCACATCACGCTGGGCGGCATCACCCCGAAGGATTCGCCGCTGCTGCGCCGGCCCGACCTGCTGGTGTCGCTGCTGACCTATTGGCAGCGCCACCCGTCGTTGTCCTATCTGTTCGCCGGCCGATTCGTGGGCACCACCTCGCAGGCGCCGCGGGTGGACGAGGGCCGCGCCGAGGCGCTCTACGAACTCGAGATCGCATTCGCCGAAATCGACCGGCTCACTTCGCTTTCCGAGAGCGCCAAGCCCAAACCGTGGCTGACCGACCGGGCGCTCCGGCATCTGCTGACCGATATCACCGGCAACACCCACCGCGCCGAATTCTGCATCGACAAGCTCTACAGCCCGGACAGCCCGCGCGGCCGGCTCGGCCTCTTGGAGCTGCGCGGCTTCGAGATGCCTCCGCATCTGCGGATGGCGATGGTGCAGTCGCTGCTGGTGCGTTCGCTGGTGGCCTGGTTCTGGGACGAACCACTGCGGGCTCCGCTGATCCGGCACGGATCCAATCTGCACGGGCGATACCTGCTGCCGCACTTCCTGATTCACGATATCGCCGACGTCGCCGCGGACCTGCGCGCGCACGGGATCGCCTTTGAGACCAACTGGCTGGATCCCTTCACCGAATTCCGGTTCCCGCGCATCGGCACCGCGGTGTTCGACGGCGTCGAGATCGAGCTTCGCGGTGCGATCGAGCCGTGGAACACCCTGGGCGAGCAGTCCACCGCCACCGGCACGGCCCGCTACGTCGACTCGTCGGTAGAGCGCCTCCAGGTGCGCATCATCGGCGCCGACCGCCACCGTTACCTGCTGACGTGCAACGGCTTCCCGGTGCCACTGCTGGCCACCGACAACCCCGACATACACGTCGGCGGCGTGCGGTTCCGGGCGTGGCAACCGCCCAGCGCGCTGCACCCGAGCATCACCGTCGACGGCCCGCTGCAATTCGAGCTCGTCGACCTCACGACGTCGACGTCACGCGGCGGCTGCACCTACCACATCGCCCACCCCGGCGGGCGCGCCTACGACGAACCTCCTGTCAACGCCGTCGAAGCCGAGTCACGTCGCGCCCGCCGCTTCGAGGCCACCGGATTCACCTCGGGCAAACTCGACCTGTCCGACGTCCGCGAAATGCAAGCGCGAATTTCCACAGACGTCGGCGCGCCGGGCATCCTCGATCTGCGACGCGTGCGTACCGTCCTGCGGTAATGGCATTTGGCGACGTGACCGAAAAGATCCTGCACTCCAGGGAGTCGTCGGCGGCTGCGCACCACCGCACCGACGTCGACCAGCTGCTGGCCGGGTACCGGGCCACGCGGTCCCAGGAAGCCCTGTTCGATCTGCGTCCACCCGGTCTTCGGGGGCCGGTCAGCGGGTACGACGAATTCGTCGACCGCGCCGGAAACGTGCAGCCCGGGTGGACCGAGTTGGCCGACATCGTCGGCGACCGCGGACGGGCCGGGCTGAACCGGCTGAGCTCTGCGGTACGCCAGCTGGTGGACAACGACGACATCACCTATACCGGCGTCGATCCCAGCAAGGAACCCCACGGCGAGCCGCGACCGTGGCGCCTGGACCCGCTGCCGCTGGTGGTGTCGTCTTCTGATTGGGACGTGCTCGAAGCCGGCCTGGTGCAGCGGTCACGGGTGCTCAACGCGGTACTCGCCGACCTGTACGGCAGCCGTCGCGCGCTCACCGAAGGCTTGCTGCCGCCGGAACTGCTGTTCGCCCACCCCGGCTACGTACGCGCGGCCAACGGAATCGAGGTACCGGGCCACCACCAACTGTTCATGCACGCCTGCGATGTGAGCCGGTTGCCCGACGGCGGTTTCCAAGTCAACGCCGACTGGACGCAGGCCCCGTCGGGAGCCGGGTACGCGCTGGCCGACCGCCGGGTCCTCACGCAGGCCCTCCCCGACCTCTACGAGCGGGTCGGGCCACGGCCGACGACACCGTTCGCGCAGGCGCTGCGGTTGGCGCTGATCGACGCGGCGGCCGACGGCGTCCAGGACCCGGTCGTGGTCGTGCTCAGTCCCGGCATCTATTCCGAGACCGCCTTCGATCAGGCCTATCTCGCGACGCTGTTGGGTTTCCCGCTGGTGGAGAGCGCTGACCTGGTGGTGCGCGACGGCAGGCTGTGGATGCGTTCGCTGGGCACCCTCAAGCGCGTCGACGTGGTGTTCCGTCGCGTCGACGCGACCTACACCGATCCACTGGATCTGCGCGCCGATTCCCGGCTCGGGGTGGCCGGCCTGGTGGAGGCGCAGCGCCGCGGGACGGTCACCGTGGTCAACACCGTGGGCAGTGGAATCTTGGAAAGCGCCGGGCTGCAACGGTTCCTGCCCGAACTGGCCAAGCGGTTGCTCGGCGAAGCGCCGCTACTGGCCGGCGCGCCGAGCTACTGGGGTGGCATCGACAGCGAACGGTCCCATCTGCTGGCGAACCTCTCGTCGTTGTTGATCCGGCCGACCATCGGCGGACAGACCCTTGTCGGCCCGGCACTGTCGTCGGCGCGGCTGGCCGAACTGGCGGCCGCCATCGAGGCGATGCCGTGGCAGTGGGTCGGCCAGGAGCTGCCGCAGTTCTCGTCGGCGCCCACCAGCTACGGCGGCGAATTCTCCCCCGGCGGCGTCGGCATGCGGTTGTTCACGGTGGCACAGCGCGGCGGCTACGCGCCGATGCTGGGTGGTCTGGGCTACGTGCTCGCGTCGGGGCCATCCGCCTACATGTTGAAAACTACTGCGGCCAAAGATGTCTGGGTACGTCCCACGGAGCGCTCGCGCACCGAGACGGTGACCCTGCCGACGCCCGAGACGCCCACGAAGACCGGTGCCGGCACGCTGGGCGTCAGCTCGCCACGGGTGCTGTCCGACCTGTTCTGGATGGGACGCTACGGCGAACGGGCCGAGAACATGGCCCGGTTGTTGATCGTGACCCGCAGGCGTTACTACGAATTCCGGCATCGCCAGGAGACATCGGAAAGCGAGTGCGTGCCGGTGCTGATGGCCGCCCTCGGCCGCATCACCGGGACCGACATCCCGGCCGACGATGCGGCGGAGACCATCGCGATCGCGCCGTCGACGCTGTGGTCGCTGACCATGGACCGCGAGCGTCCCGGTTCATTGGTGCAGTCCGTGGACCGGCTGGCGCTGGCCGCCCGAGCGGTGCGTGACCAGTTGTCCAGCGACACCTGGGTGGTACTGGCCGGGGTCGAACGCGCGTTGGCCCATAAATCTGAGCCGCCGGACTCGCTGGCCGAGGCCGACGCCGTGCTCGCGACGGCCCAGTCACAGACCCTGGTCGGGATGCTCACCCTGGCCGGAGTGGCCGGTGAGTCGATGGTGCAGGACGTCGGCTGGACCCTGATGGACATCGGCAAGCGGATCGAACGCGGCCTCGCTCTGACCGCATTGCTCAACGCCACGCTGACCACCGTGCGGGACCCGGCCGCCGAGCGGACCGTCATCGAATCGACGCTCACCGCAGCCGAATCCGCGGTGATCTACCGCCGCCGGACCGCGGGCATGGTGAGCGTGGCGGCGCTGGCCGAGTTGATGCTGTTCGACCCGACGAACCCGCGGTCGCTGGTGTACCAGCTGGAGCGGCTGCGGGCCGACCTCGGCGACCTGCCCGGTTCATCGGGGTCCTCACGGCCGGAACGGATGGTCGCCGAGATGAGCACCCTGCTGCGGCGATCGCATCCCGCCGAAGTCGAAGAGGTCGCCAGCGGCCGCCGCCGGCAGCTGGCTGACCTGTTGACCTCCGTGCACGCCGCGCTGCGCGAGCTGGCCGAGGTGATCGCCGCGACCCAGCTCGCGCTGCCCAGCGATATGCAGCCGCTGTGGGGACCCGGCGAGAGCCGGGTGATGCCGTGACGACGAGTGCGCTTAGGCGCGCACCGGATCACGCTTGCCGCTGAGCGCGGTCACCTCGTCGATGACGTTGTGGATGAACTTCATCTTCTTCAGCACTGCGACCGGCAGGACGAACGGATAGAGGTCGTCGTGACCCATCGACCGGTTCACCATGTTCAGCGACCACGACACCGGTAGCCACATGTCGATGATGGTGTGAAAAGCGCTGGGCCCCAACACCGGTCGATCGAAGGTCGCCGTCGCCGGCGCGAAGCCCGACCACGCCGCGGTGTCCAGAGTGTCGCGGATGTGCAGATAATGCGCGAACGTCTCGGCCCAGTCTTCGGCCGGATGCATGGTCGCATACGACGACACGAAGGTCTTTTCCCAGCCCTCCGGCGCACCTTCGCTGTAGTGGCGGTCCAGCGCCTCCTGGTAGTCGGCGTTCGCGTCACCGAACAGCTCGTTGAACCTGGCCACGTACTCGTTGGACGGGGTGATCAACCGGTAGTAGTAGTAATGCCCGATCTCGTGGCGGAAGTGTCCGAGCAGGGTGCGGTACGGCTCGTCCATCTCGACCCGCAACTGCTCGCGGTGCACATCATCGCCCTCGGCCAGATCGATTGTGATGACACCGTTTTCGTGGCCTGTCAACACCTTCTCGTGAGCGCTGGACAGCAGCCGGAACGCCAGCCCGTAATCGGGATCCTGCTGTCGTCCGACGATCGGCAGCTTCAGCTCGTGCAGTTCGACGACGAGTCGACGCTTGGCCGCCTCGGCGCTGGCGAACTCGGCAAGACCCGCTTTGTCGGCGTCGTTGGGCCGTTCGATCGTCAGCTGGCAGGACTCGCACAGCCCGCCGGACATGATGGGCACCAGCCAATTACATTCGGCGTCATAGCGGTTGGCGCACAGCTCGTAATCCTTCGCGCTGACGAAACCGGCGTGGTCGGCGTCGTCGCCGGTGGTGATCACCAACAACGCCATCTCGGCGAGGGAGAATCCCAGCGCGCTGCCGCAGGCCAGGCAGGTCGAATTCTCGAAGGTGAGGCGCTGACCGCAGTTGGGGCAGTGGAAGTCACGCATCGAGTTCGCCACCTTCATACGGCACGACGTCGACGGCGACATCGATCTTGCTCTTCTTGGAGTTGGTGTAGATGATGCCGCGCAGCGGTGGTACGTCTGCGTAGTCGCGGCCCCGCCCGACGATGACGTACCGCTCGTCGACCATCTGATCGTTGGTCGGATCCAAACCGAGCCATTCGAACTGGCCGGGCGGTTGCGGTGTCCACACCGCGGCCCAGGCGTGGGTTGCGTCGATACCGATCATGCGGTCCTTTCCGGGGGGTGGATCGGTGGCCAGGTACCCGGACACGTAGCTGGCCGCCAAACCGTTGGCGCGCAAGCAAGCTATCGCCAGCCGCGCGAAGTCCTGACATACCCCTTCGCGGGCCGTCAGAACCTCATTGACGCCGGTGGATACCGTGGTCGATCCGGACCGGTAGGTGAAGTCGGTGTAGATCCGCGATGTGAGGTCGCGCAGCACCTCGACCAGCGGACGTTCGGCGATGAAGCTCGGCGCGGCGTAGTCGCGTACCGCGTCGGTGATCTCGGGTGGATTCAGGTCGAGAGTGAACTCGGTGGCCAGCGCTCCACGGGCTCCCCTCGGCCGGGCGTGCTCCCACGGCGCCAGGGCCGGTCCGGCACCCCAGCGTTCGGGCGGCGACGGATACACCTCGACGACCGACTCGCTGGTGACGCTCAGCGTCCGGTGCGGCTCGGTGACATGGAAGTAGGAGCTGGTGTTGCCGTAGGAGTCGCGGCTCGTGGAGCTGTCCGCCGGCGCAGGCGTGATTCGCAGCTCGTGGAACAGACAGCGTTGTCGCATCAGATCGCGTGGGGTCAGAAACCCCCGACCGTATGAACTGGTGACCACATCCGAGTACTGGTATTCGGTGCGGTGGGTGATCCGGTAACGGGCCCCCGGCCCGGGCGGCTGCTGCTGGTCCGGTGACCGCGGCTCCGGCTCGCTGGCCTGGGTCGACGACGTCACGCTGCAACACTAGTGAGCCGCCAGATCGCGCGCAGCGGCGCAGCGTGATCGAGACGGAACCGCGCTGAGGAAGAGCACAATGAATCATGGCCACGTGGGACGACGTCGCCAGCCTCGTCGGAGAGCTTCCGCTGGGCGAGGAGCGCTGGCTGCGCGAATGGCGGGTCGGCAAGAAGCTGATCGCATGGGAACGTCCGCTGCGCAAGTCTGATCACGAGGCGCTCAGCGCCCGCGGTATCGAACCTCCCCAGGGCGACATCCTGGGCGTCCGGGTATCCGACGAAGGCGTCAAGTTCGCGCTGATCGCCGACGAACCGCAGGTGTACTTCACCACCCCTCATTTCGACGGCTATCCGGCAGTGCTGGTCAGGCTCGCCGAGATCGACAAGTCCGGACTCCGGGAGCTGATCGTCGAGGCGTGGTTGACGCAGGCACCAAAACGCCTGGTCCAGGAGTATCGCGACCGGGCGAAGTGATCCGCGGAGAGCGCCCTGGCTGCCCAACATATATCACTTGAGTAACAGTAGTCACATCAGTCACTCTAATCACTCAATCACGTCTAGATAACAATATTCACTTATTTCACTTCTAACTAAAACTGCATCACTAGGCTAATTTTTTAACTCCAATTAGCTTTAGCAACATTAAGCGCCTCCTTACCAATAATCTCACTAAATTGCTAATACCCCACGCATTGACTCCTTTCACTTTGGTTTGTTAGAAGTGTTAAATGAGTCATTTAGGTGGGCTACTGAGCACGATGTGCAAGCACCTGGTGATAGCCGCATTCGTCGTCCTGGGCATGACACTCGTCATCTCCCCGACGACCGGAGTGGCCTACGCGGACGGCATGGACTGGGACGCCGTCGCGCAATGCGAATCAGGTGGCAACTGGCACGCCAACACCGGCAACGGGTTCTACGGCGGTCTGCAGTTCAAGCCGTCAACCTGGGCGGCCAACGGCGGTGTCGGTGACCCGGCCTCGGCTTCGCGGGAGCAGCAGATAGCCGTGGCGAACCGGGTCGTTGCTACTCAAGGCCCGGGGGCATGGCCCAAATGCGGCGGCAACGGCCAGCTCTTCCCGATCCAGATCGTCAACATCCTGATGCACCCGGTCCGCGGGACGCTGCAGACGCTGTGGTCGCTGGTCCCGCATTAGCGATATCGCGGGCGCTGAAATCACCTCGTGATGGGTGACGTGATTGCCCCGTGATCCCGGACAGCGACCGGCCGGTCGGCGGCCGAGCTAACTCGTTGGCTCGAGCTCGAAGACCGGGATCACCCGGGTGGTTTTCGCCTGATATTCGGCGAAGCCGGGGGCGGCCGCGGTGATCTTGCCGAACAGCTCGTCACGTTCGTCGGACGGCAATTCCCGCGCGGTGACGTCCGACGACTCGTTGCCGATCTCGACCTGCGCCGAGGGGTGGGCGCGCAGGTTGTGCACCCAGGCCGGATTGACGTCGGCGCCGGCGAACGATCCGATGACGATCAGCTTGCCGTCGACGCGGAAGTAGGCCAGCGGCGACACTCGCGGCTGGCCGGACTTGGCGCCGGTGGTAGTCAACAAGAGCAGGTCGGCGCCGTCGAACTGGCCGCCGACTTTTCCGTCGTTGGACCGGAACTCGTCGGTGATGGCCTTGTTGAACGCTTTGATGGACTCAGTGTCAGGCATCTGTTGCGACATGCCTGGCTCAACCTCGGCCGGTCGGCGCCCTATTCCGCTTCGGCGGACGCGGGCTTGCGACGTGCATCCTCAGGCTTGGCGTCAATGCCCGATTCCTTGCGCTGCTGCGCGGTGATCGGCGCCGGAGCGTCGGTCAGCGGATCAACCCCGCCGCCGGACTTCGGGAACGCGATCACCTCGCGGATCGAGTCCGCTCCGGCGAGTAGCTGGACGATGCGGTCCCAGCCGAACGCGATCCCGCCGTGCGGCGGCGCGCCAAAAGTGAACGCGTCCAGCAGGAATCCGAACTTCTCCTGCGCCTCGGCCGCACCGATTCCCATCATCGCGAACACGCGTTCTTGAATGTCGCGACGGTGGATACGAATCGAGCCGCCACCGATTTCGTTGCCGTTGCAGACGATGTCGTACGCGTCGGCCAGCGCGTTGCCCGGGTCGCTGTCGAAGGTGCCTTCCGACTCGCCCTTGGGCGAAGTGAACGCGTGGTGCACCGCGGTCCATGCGCCGCTGCCCAGTGCGACGTCACCCGCGGCGGTGGCGTCATCGGCCGGCTCGAACAGCGGGAAGTCCACCACCCAGGTGAACGCCCAGGCATTCGGGTCGATCAGGTTGAGCCGATGCGCGATCTCGACGCGGGCGGCGCCGAGCAGCGCGCGCGACGCTTTCACCGGTCCCGCCGAGAAGAAGATGCAGTCACCGGGCTGGGCACCGACGTGGGCGGCCAGGCCCGCGCGCTCGGTGTCGGACAGATTCTTGGCGACGGGCCCGCTCAGCGTGCCGCCGTCACCGACCAGCACGTACGCCAGGCCCCGGTGGCCACGCTGTTTGGCCCATTCCTGCCAGCCGTCCAGGGTCCGGCGCGGCTGCGACGCCCCTTGCGCCATCACCACCGCGCCGACGTACGGCGCCTGGAACACCCGAAACGTCGTGTCGGAGAAGAACTGTGTGCATTCGACTAACTCCAACCCGAACCGCAGATCGGGCCGATCAGTGCCGAACCGCGCCATCGCCTCGGCGTAGGTGATGCGCGGCACCGGAGTAGGGAGGTCATAGCCGATCAACGCCCACACCGCCTTGAGTACCTGCTCGGAGACCGCGATGACGTCCTCGGCGTCGACGAAGCTCAGCTCCATGTCGAGCTGGGTGAATTCCGGCTGACGGTCGGCGCGGAAATCCTCGTCGCGATAACACCGGGCGATCTGGTAGTAACGCTCCATCCCGGCCACCATCAGCAGCTGCTTGAACAGCTGCGGGCTCTGCGGCAAGGCGTAGAACGATCCGGGCTGCAGCCGGGCGGGCACCAGGAAGTCGCGGGCGCCTTCCGGCGTCGACCGCGTCATCGTCGGCGTCTCGATCTCGACGAAGTCGTGCGCGGCCAGCACGCTTCGGGCCGCGGCATTGACCTTGGAGCGCAACCGAATCGCACCGCCGGGGCCGTCGCGGCGCAGGTCGAGGTAGCGGTAGCGCAGCCGGGTCTCCTCACCGGCGGGCTCGTCGAGCTGGAACGGCAGCGGCGCGCACTCCCCCAGCACCGTCAGCGATGTCGCGTTGACTTCGATCTCCCCGGTGGCGATCTCCGCATTGGCGTTGCCCTCCGGGCGGATCTCCACCACGCCCTCGACGGCGACGCAGAATTCGGAGCGCAGGCGATGAGCCTGGGCAAGCACGTCATCGGCGCGGAACACCACCTGGGACACCCCCGAGGCGTCGCGCAGGTCGATGAAGATCACCCCACCGTGGTCGCGCCTACGCGCAACCCAGCCGGCCAGCGTCACCGGTTGGCCGGCGTCAGCGGCCCGCAACGAACCCGCGACGTGACTGCGCAGCACCAAATACTCCTCGCAAACAGTGGAAAGGACAGCCCAGTCTAGAGGCGGGTAGTTTCGTGAATCACCATGGATATCGTCACGGACACAGCAGTGGTCGGTCCTGGAGCTGTCGGCACGACGGCCGCCGCGTATCTATCCGCAGCCGGCAACCGCGTACTGGTCTGCGGGCGAACACCGAGACCGCGGATCGAATTGCGGCCCGATGACGCCGATCCGATCGTGGTCGCGGGCCCGGTACACACCGATCCCGCCGACATCACCACGCCGGTCGCGGTGGTGTTGCTCGCGGTCAAAACGACCCAGAACGCCGACGCGGCCCGGTGGCTGGCCCGGTTGTGCGATGAACGCACCATCGTCGTCGTGCTGCAGAACGGCGTCGAGCAGGTTGAGCTGGTGCAGCCACACTGCCCGTCGTCGACCGTGATCCCCGGCATTGTCTGGTTTTCCGCCGAGACCCAGCCAAACGGCTGGGTGCGACTGCGCGGCGAAGCCCGGCTGGCGCTGCCGACCGGGCCTGCCGCGACCACGTTCGCCAACCTGTGGCGCGATGCCGGCGGCACTGCCGACTGCGACCCCGATTTCATCACGGCCGCATGGCGCAAGTTATTGGTCAACGCGGTCGCCGGTCTTATGGTGCTCACCGGCAGGCGATCCGCCATGTTCCGCCGCGACGACATCGCCGAGCTGGGCCGGCGCTATGCCGCCGAATGTCTAGAGGTCGCCCGCGCCGAGGGAGCTCAGCTGGGCGACGACGTCGCCGACGGCACAGTGCAGATGTTCCGTTCGGCACCAACCGATATGGGCACGTCGATGCTCGCCGATCGCGAGGCCGGCCGCCCGTTGGAGTGGGACATCCGCAACGGTGTCATCGTCCGTAAGGCGCGCGCACACGGGATCGCGACGCCGATCAGCGACATTCTCGTGCCGTTGCTCGCCGCGGCCGGCGACGGACCCGGATGACTCCCGGTCAGCTTGTTCAATTGGCGCCGTCAACCCGTCGGTTAATTGTCTCAGAACAACGCGATTGTGTCGGCGAGCAGACCTGAGCCGGCGTCAAAAGACGTGGGAATGGCAAAGTCGCCGAACGGGGTCACCACGGTGTCCGTAATCACGCTCGCGCCACCCGTCGAGATGAGGTCGGAGTACACGGTCTCGAAGCCGCTGCCGTAGTTGGCGACGTCAATCACAGAGCCGGCCGCAGGAGCATCGCCGGTAGCGCTGGTGACGAGAAGTGTCTCGGTGGTCTCGTTGTAGACACTTGTGCTGGTGGTAGTCACGTCAGCTTCGAAGGTCCCGGTGCCGGCACTGTCGGTAACGTCGAACTCTTGAGTGCCCTGGATGGCGACATCCGCCGGCGGTAGCCCGTTGATTCCGGTGAAGGTTTCCGTCCCATGAGGAGTGATGTCGCCGCCATCGAAGGGGATCGTGGCGGTGTCCGGTTCGGCGGCGACTGCGTCGAAGCTGGTGGGAACGCTGATGTTGCCGAAAGGGCTCGTGTGGATGGTCGACAGCACGTCCGCGCCGCCGGTCGGCGAGACCAGGTCGGTGTAGATCTCCGGGTAGGCGCCCTTGTCGAAGTCGATACTGTCGATGACCGAGCCAACCGCCGGGATGTCCCCAGCGGCGGTACCCACCGTGCCCGATCCATCAGCGGTGACGAGGATTGCCTCGGTGTTGGTGCCAGCGGCATCCGTCGTTGTAGTCACGTCGCCGGTGAAGGACCCGATTACCGTGCCAGCGCTGTTTTCCACGTCGAACACCTGAATGCCCTGAATGTCCGTGTCATACGGCGCCGCCCCGCTTACCGCGGTGAACGTTTCCGCACCGGTAGGAACGATGTCGTCGCCGCCCGCCAGCGTGATGGGAGGAACCGAGGTGTCCGATTCGGACGCAATTGCGTCGTAAGTGCTGGCAAAGGGAAAGTCTCCGTAGCTCACCGTCGTCAAGGTGGCCGTGGCCGTGTCCGCGCCGCCGGTCGTGGAGGGGTAGTCGGTGTACACGTACCCGAATTGGCCGCCAGCATAGGCGTAGGTATCGATCACCGAGCCGACCGGCGGAATGTCCCCGGCGGCGGTACCCACCGTGCCAGCGCCTAAAACGTCAGAGGTGACGAGCAGTTCGGTGTTGGTGTCGCCGGAGATATCTGCCGAATTGGACTCGTCGGCGTCAAAATACCCGACTGCCTGATTGGTACTGGTGTCGTAGACCTCGAATTCCTGATATCCCTGAATGCTTCCGGTCTCAGCCGGAGGAGCCGTGTTCTCCAGGCCGTATACCCCGGTGAGCGTTTCGGTGGACGAAGGATCAGGAATGATCTCGTAGCTATCAGCCAGGGCGGTGGCCACTGAGAGGAATGCGACGCCCAGCAGCCAACCGGCAGCGGCGCCCACGGTGCCGGTGATGCGACGATGACGACTCATAAGGAAGTCGATTCAATTCTTAGGTTCACCAGCCATTTACCCCCAGTCCGGTAGCGCTGAGCCTAGCCGCCAAGAGAACGCAGATGTTAGAAAACGAAGAATTTCTCAGGTGACGGCGGCGCCGCCGTTTGAGCCGGTCGCACCGGATAGCCCATAGGCATCGTAGACGAAGCCGAGGTCTGCACGGATGCGCTCGGGGTCGAGTCCGAATTTGTCCGGCGAGTGCTGGTGACGGCTGGTGTAACCACGTTGCTTCTCGGCCTGTTGCCGCAGTTCCGCTTCGAACTCGGCGCTGGGCTTGATTTCGATGAAGTCGAGGATTCGCTCCATAGTGGGCTCGAGGTTCTGCAGCAGATCCTCGTATCGCACCACGCACACGTTCTTCTCGGGGATGCGTCCCCCGACCTCGGCGTTACGAAAGTATCGAAGCATATCGCCGGAGGCTTGATAGAGATTTTCCAGCCACTTGTCCTGGTCTTCTTTGGTGGTGCGGTTCCAGATGTCGAAGCCGTTCTCCAAGACGCTTGCCAGCAGCGACATCCCCGACGGAATCACCTCGACCGGATCGCGCACGATGTACACCAATCGGGCGTCGGGATAGCGACGCAGTAGCGCATCCAATCGGAAGGTGAGCATGCTCGATTTCACCAGGATCCGGTTGGCGCCCTTGGCCATCAGATTCCGTCGCCAAATCGCCTCGTAATACTTGAAGAACCGGTTCTCTTCCTTCTCCGAAACGCCGTCGATCCCGAAGTTGCGCCGGGAGAACTCGCTCCCCCAGGAGTCGCGCCAGGCCAGGAAATACGCCCACGCGAACGGGCCGTCCATTGTGCGGAAAAACCATGCCACGTCGTCGGTTTCGATGCCGCGCAAGCTCGTGTCATGCACGTCCGACGGGTGATATTGCGCAGGGTTGAGCTTGCTCAGCCGCGGGACGATGCGGCCGAGCAGCTTGCGCGCAGTAATCGCCGGAAACAGCATCTCCCACAACTCCAACGCCGCCATGTCGCCGGCCCCCAGCAGGAAGCGATGCAGGAATGTCGTGCCACTCCGCGGGTTGCCGAGGATGAAGATCGGGCGGTCGACCGCCTGCTTACGGTGTCGCGGAAAGAAGATGTGGTCGAGCCCCAGCGTCGTCGCCGAAATCACCTGCCGCACCTGCAAGAGCGTGAACGCGCCCAGAGGCTTGAACCACGACCCGAACGTCTTGCCGATCACCGCATAGACGCGCAGGTAACGACCCATCTAACTCTCCCAGACTGCAGAGGCACATACGATCGTGAAACCGGATGCTGCACTTGCGATGACGAGCTTGTCACCATTGTTGACGCTCCCGTGCTTCAGACGGTGGTTGAGTGCGACCGCCCACGAGGTGCTGGCGGTGTTCCCGTACAGCGAGTGGGTGTGCACGCACGCCTCGGGCCGCGCGCCGAGTGCGTCGAAGACGCGCTCCATGATCGCCTGGCTCGGCTGGTGGAAAATGTAGTGGTCGACGTCTTCAGCTGCCCAACCCGCCGACGCAAGAAGGCGCTGAATCTCCCCCGGGACGTGCACCGCAAGTGCGAACAGTTCCTTCGAGCGCGACACGAAGTGGCCGTCGACCGGCGCCGTGCACAGGTCGTAGTACTCGGCCAGCGTCTTGTGCTGGAAGCCCATCAGCCGCGCGCTGCCCGCTGGCAGAGCCTTGCGAGTCACCAGGAATGCGGCGGCGGCGTTGCCCAGTGTCAGGCCGGCGGCCAGGTTTGCCACGTCCTCGAGTGACTGCAGGTCATAGCTGACACGGTCACGCCAGAGTTCGCCGGCGCAGACCAGCGCCGTCTCGATCTCGGGATGCAGGGCAAAGTAACCTGCGACCACGTGCAGCGCCTCGATAAGTCCGGCGCAGGCGCACGTCACGTCGAAGGCGTGCAGTGGTGTCGCCCCCAGCCGTCCGGCGACCTCGGACGCGGTCGCTGGTTCGAAGGCCTCGCGGGCGATCCCCCCATAAATCAGAAGGTCCACCTCAGACGCCTCGACGCCATTCTCGAACAGACAGGCGGTCGCCGCGCGCGACGCGAACTCGCCGGGCGAGAGCGTCTGGTCGGGATCGATGTAGCGGACCTGGGTATTGCACCGGCCAAGCACGTACTCGACGCCTTGCGCGACCGAGTCCCACTCTGATGCCGGGCCGCGGAAGTTTTCACGGACCCGCGACAGGACCGCCTCGTTGTCCAGTGCGGTCTCTGGAATGACGACCGCAGGCCTGGACAGATACATACACGGAAGCCGAGAGTTCTCATCCGATTTCTGAGACACGGCGGGACCCCCTCCCCTAGAAACAGCCTGAGTCAAACTTGGTTAGGGCCCCCAAAGTACGCCCTGCGATGTGTTTCTTCCACTGATATAGGCCAAAAGGTCAATTTTCGCTCGGTCTCAGCCGAAACATAGCTGGGGTCACGAGATCTCGTGCCAGGCAGAACGCCGTGCCGCGTCCGGATCTGCACTGACGGCATCCGCAACTGACCTGATGATGCGAGTCAACCGCTGCGGTATCTCGTACCGGGGCCAATCATTTGACCAAACGTGGTCATTCAACACACGAGTAGTAGCGAAGTCCGCCCAAGTTCGCTGCATCCGGCGGCCCACCGCGGGCGTCAGCCATGTGCCCAAGGGGTGCAGCCGTCGTCCCAAATGCGAGTCGTAACTATGCAACACGTGAATAATTTCGCTGCCATGCACCGCGCCCAGACCCGTTGCGCGCAGCGTCCACGATGTGTGATCGAACCGATAGACATACGTCGGCGAGTGGGCGCTGTAGGCGTCAGCGAACGCCCACGCGGGCGCCACGAACATCGCGTCGCCACCAACGGCTTCGCGTGCACGGCGGCGCGGGTAGCCGGGATAGGCCTGCATCATGCGCGCTCGCGAATTCGGCGCCACCCGCGCGAAATAGCTGTCGATGCCCGCCGGCGTCGTCGGCAACATCGGCGGCTTGTCCCGGGCGAACAGCGCGGCCTCGTGCCGATTTGTGCCGAGGATCAACGGAATTCGAGCCGTCACACCCATTCGTGCCGCTTCGATCGGATGCCGTGGCAACAGATCGACCCCGTAGGTCAACCCGTGCGCCAACACCGGCGTCGATGCAACGCTTGCAAGTTGCAATTCCCCTGCGGCACGACGTAATTCGCGCTGCGGCAGTTCCTTGAGCAGATGCGCATCCGCGGCGCTCACGCCGAGGCGACGCAGGAAATTACGAGACTGTTCGGCACGCGTAGCGCGGTCGGCAATCAACGGCAGTGCGGGACTCTGCGCAATCGCACGAGTGAACAACCCTGTGGCGGCCGGACTGGCCATCAAAGCCAAAACCGAAGTGGCGCCTGCAGATTCGCCGAATACCGTCACCCGGTTGGCGTCGCCGCCGAACGCGGCGATGTTGTCACGTACCCAGGTCAGCGCGGCGATCTGGTCGCGCAGACACAGGTTGTCGTCGAAGCCGTCGCCGAGGTCGCCGAGCTCGAAGCCGCCGAACACCCCGACCCGGTAGGTGACGTTGACGACCACGACATCGCCGTTGGCGGCCAATCGCGCACCGTTGTAGAGCTGGAGTTGGCCCGCGCCGTTGAGAAATGCTCCGCCGGGAATCCACACCATCACCGGCAGCGAGCCGGACACATCCGGTGACCACACCGTCACCGTCAGGCAGGCTTCGTCGCGAACCTTGGGGTCCCTGCGGTCGCCTGCCACCATCGAGCGACTCTGCAGCGGCAACGGCGCGTGTTCGACCGCGTCGCGCACCCCCGTCCACGGCAACAGGGGCGCGGGCGCCGCGAAACGACGTCGGCCGACCGGTTGCTCCGCGTACGGAATCCCACGCCACACCGCGACGCCGCCCTCGACGGTGCCGCGCAGATCGCCCGCCGCCGTCCGCACGAGAGCAGGAACTTCGACAACCTCGGGCACGCCTGAATCGTAGTGTGAAAAGCTGATCACGCCGGGCAGGCAGCCGCAACATACACGCAACGGAGAGTGCGATGACCTTCAACGAGGGTATGCAGATCGACACCAGCACCACGTCGGCGTCCGGCGGCGGCGGACGGGGGATCGCGATCGGCGGTGGGCTCGGCGGTTTGCTGTTTCTTGTCGTAGCCCTACTGCTCGGAGTCGACCCCGGCAAGGTGGTGAATCAGCTCCCGACGAACACCACCCAGGACGTCGCACCCGGGTTCGATCTGAGCAAGTGCAAGACCGGCGCGGACGCCAACCAATACGCCCAGTGCCGCGTCATCGCCACCGGTAACTCGGTGGACGCGGTGTGGAAGCAGCTGATGCACGGATACACCCGCCCGCACGTCCGGTTGTTCAGCGGTCAGGTCAGCACCGGCTGCGGACCGGCCAGCACCGAGGTCGGGCCCTTCTACTGCCCGGTGGATCAGACCGCCTACTTCGACACCGGCTTCTTCGATGTGCTGCGTACGCAATTCGGCTCCAGCGGCGGACCGTTGGCTCAGGAATACGTTGTCGCCCACGAGTTCGGCCACCACGTGCAGGATCTGCAGGGATCGCTGGGCCGGGCCCAACAGGGTGCGCAAGGCGCGGGCGGCAACGGCGTGCGCACCGAGCTGCAAGCCGACTGCTACGCCGGGGTGTGGGCGCATTACGCCTCGACGACCAAGCAGGAAAGCACCGGGGTTCCTTTTCTAGAACCGCTGAGCGACAAGGATATTGCCGACGCGTTGTCGGCGGCGGCATCGGTGGGCGATGACCGCATCCAGAAGGCCGCCACCGGCCACACCAATCCCGAGTCGTGGACGCACGGATCGTCGGAACAGCGCCAGCACTGGTTTACCGTCGGCTATCAGACCGGTGATCCCAACCAGTGCGACACGTTCCGCGATCCGAACGTGCATTAGCTCAAAACAGCGTGGGCTCACGCGTTTCTGCGGCTCGCTGTGGCGGCGCGGTGCCGAATCGCCGCTCATCGCCGGCGAGCCGGTACTTGGAGATGAGCGGTGCCGCCCGCATCCTGAGCTCTTCTCGGTATGACGGCGGCAAATACGCTCCACGCCGGTACAACTCGCGGTACCGGCCCACCAACCGAGGGTGGGCCTGGCTCAGCCACGACATGAACCAGCCTCGCGTCGACCCCCGCAGATGCAGACCGAACACCGTAACGCCGCTGGCTCCGGCCGCCGCGATCTGACCCAGCAGAGCGTCGAGATGATCGGTGGAATCGGTCAGGTACGGCAGCACCGGCGCCACCATCACGTGACAGTTCAGCCCGGCCTCGCGGATCATCGCGATCAGCGCCAGGCGCGCCTGCGGACTGGGTGTGCCCGGCTCGACCTGCTTCTGCAGTTCTGGATCACCCACGGCGAGTGAGACGGCAAGGCTGATCGGGATGTGGCCGGCGGCCTCGGCGATCAGTGGCAGATCGCGGCGCAGCAGGGTGCCTTTGGTCAGGATTGACAATGGCGTGCCCGATTCTGCGAGGGCGCCGATGATCGCCGGCATCAATGCGTAGCGCCCTTCGGCCCGCTGGTATGGATCGGTGTTGGTGCCCAGCGCCACCGTTTCGCGCTGCCACGTCCGTCGACTCAGTTCGCGGCGCAACACTTCCGCCACATTGGTCTTCACCACGACCTGCGTGTCGAAATCGTTGCCACAGTTCAGATCCAGGTATTCGTGGGTCGGCCGGGCGAAACAATATCGGCAGGCGTGCGAGCAGCCGCGATAGCCGTTGACGGTGTAGCGAAAAGGCAGTGCCGCCGACTGCGGAATCTTGTTCAGCGCGGATTTGCACAACACCTCGTGAAACGTGATGCCGTCGAACTGCGGCGTGCGCACGCTCCGAACGAACCCGATGCGCTCCAATCCGGGCAGTGCGCCGTCGTCGACTTCGACGCTCTGACCGTCCCACCGCATGCCCTCTATTCGAACGCTTGTTCGATTAAATGTCAAGCCTGTTAACGGCCTGAGAAATGGCCGCGCGACTTCTCGTCCCGCCGCCAATATGCCTGCGCTGACGGGGTTGTCATTTAAGCTGGACCATCGTGACGTCTGATATCGACGCCCCCAGCGACAACAAAACTCTGAAGTGGGCAATGGGTGGGGTGGCTGCAGTGGCAGTGCTGGCGACCATCGTCGCCGCGGTGCTGCTTTTCGGCGGCGGGGGTTCGGGCGGGCCGCAAGGTGCCGGCTCGGACAACGCGAACCCGGAAGCCATCGCCGGAGTGGCCAGCGCGAAAGACACCGGGCCCGTCACCGTGATCACCGAAGACCCCAGCTGCGCGGCGTGGACATCGATCAACAATGATCTCGCCAATAGCGGCCAGGGGCTGTGGAACGACCGCGATCGATCGGTTCCGGCGTCGGCGTGGACCCAAAAGCAGAAGGCGCAGTTCATTGCGGCCGGACAGTCGATGCGCGGCGCCGCAGCGCAGACGGTCGGCCTGGTCAAGCTGACGCCACACCGGGTAATGCGCGAGCTCTACCAGCAGTTCATCGCTTACGCGCGTGCCTACTCCGACCGCATCCCGAAATACACGCCGGCCGACAACAATTTAGCCGGCGCCGCGAACAGCGCTTCGTCTGCGCTGGGCTCGATCTGCGCTGCCATCAGCGACGGGCCGGCCGCGGCGCGGGGGCCGCTGGTACCGCCGTCGGCGCCGCCGTCCGACATCGCACCGGTAGGCAACCTTGCAAGCCCGCAGCCCTTCCTCACCAGTGACAATAACGTTTGCTCCGAATGGAATTCAGCGCTGGACCAGTTCGGCAAGCAGACCGCCGCATGGCAGCAGATCGACCCCAACATTCCGTCGATCTACTGGAGCCGCGAGCAGAAAGCCGTCAACTACCAGGTCGGGCCGATAATGAACTCGTTTGCGGCCAAGCTGGAACAGCTTGGCCGCCAAAGCGATAACGCCATCTGGCAGGACTTGGCGAACCTTTCGGCGCAGTATCGACGGGCCTTTGTCACCGCGATTCCCACCTACACACCGAACGACAATCACTTGGCCAATGCGGCCAATTTCGCCTCGACGACTGTCCTTGGTGGGTGCGCAGCGGTGGCCGAGTAGGCGCCGGTAGCGTCGCCTACTCGCTCTCGCTCGACCACCCAGCCGCTGGCGTTGGGCGCAAGGTCGGCAGTCAGCAGTGAGGTGATGCGGGCCTCCCTCGCTCAGCAGGCCTTGGGGCTAAACGCGTCTCAGCGCCTCCGGAACAGCGTCGATGCTCTCCGCCGTCACCACTGCGGAACCAAGTGCGACGTGAACGCGCTGCAGAGACGGCGAAAGCGATCACCGTCGTCGGAGCGAGCAGATTGGCCAGGTGGTTTGCCATCGACCGCGAGCTTTCAGAGAAGCCGTTGCTCAACGCGTGAAACACGCTCAACAGCGTTCTGGTCGGGTGCCACTCATATTTGCGACGTTTCGATAACACCTGAGATTAGGGTGATACGCCTCGCCGTCGCTAGCAAGTTAGCGCATCATGCCGGAATCGGACTCGGTAAAGCGATCTCGAAAAGTCAACAACTGCAACAGGTTCGGCATTGGCACCAGAAATAAAGACACAACGGGAATCGCGATGCCCGTTGTGTCTTCCTCCCGACCCGATAGAGCGTCAGGCCCAGCTGGAGCCGACCGCGGAGTCGGTGCTGCTCATGTTGTTGCCGGCGGTCTGAACCTTCTGGCCGTGGGAGTTGGCTTGTTCGTAGATGACCTGGAAGTTGCGACCCAACTGGGTGATGAACTCCTGGCAGGCCACCGAACCCGAACCGCCCCAGAAGTCACCGGCGGCCAGCACATCGCGCACGA
>JBAWAV010000660.1:0-1551 GCA_049589475.1 Mycobacterium sp. | reverse complement strand
GGCGTCCTAAGGAAGCTGCCGTGCGGCAGCTAGGATCCTCTTACCGCCCCTTACCGCGCGTGCCTTCGCCTAGCGATCATGGCGCCCAAGGCTTTCGGCCCCCGTAAGCCCTGACGGGGAAACACGTCAGCGCTACAGGCCTGCCCGCCGGTCACCCGCAGTGCACGGAACCACCCAGTGGGCAAGTTTAGAGATGTCGCCAGGCCGCAGCTGGGGCACCGTAGATACATGTCTATCTCGCGGATTAGATTGCGCCATCTGGTGCCCATAGTTGCGGCCGTCGTGTTGCTTTCCTCGCTATACGCTGCCGCGAACCTGGCAGTAGCCTCACCGGCAAATGCAAGTAAAGTCGCCTCATCGTATAAGTTCCAGGAAATGCCCATCGCGATGCCACCCGGTTATCATCCGACCCAGACGATCCGCAAGGTAAACCCCGCATACCAGCATCTGGTGTCGTGGATTTCATCGGTCGGCGCCAGCATCGCGATGACCGACGTCACAGGCCACGGCCTCGATGACGGCATGTGCATCGTCGACCCGCGGACCAACGATGTGATCATCACCTACGCGCCCACCGCGCCGAAGGCCGACCGGTTCACGCCGTTCGTGCTCAACCCAGCGCCACTGCCGATGAACTCTACGATGGCGCCCATGGGCTGTGTCCCGGGCGACTACAACGGTGACGGGCGCACGGACTTTCTCGTCTACTACTGGGGCCGCACGCCGATCGTCTTCCTGGCACGCTCGACCGCGAAGACGCCGTCGGCGAGCGCCTACCGCCCAGTGGAGCTGATGCCCGAGGATGTCGACGGGCAGTACGACGGCCCCTTGTGGAACACCAACGCCGTCGCGGTCGCGGACTTCGAGGGAAACGGCAACCCTGACCTCTTTGTCGGGAACTACTTCCCGGACTCGGAAGTGCTTAATCCGAGCGGAATCAATGACGTGCAGATGCCCTCGTCGCTGTCCAACGCGCAGAACGGCGGCGGTGACTATATCTTCCGATGGCTTGGCGGCACGTCTGGACCCAACCCGACGGTTCGCTATCAGGAAGTACAGAATGCTATACCGTACGCGGACTCGACCGGCTGGACGCTCGGCGCGGCGACCGCTGACCTCACCGGTGACGGACTGCCCGATGTGTATATCGCGAACGACTTCGGGCCGGGCCACCTCCTTTACAACCAGTCGACGCCCGGGCACATCAGGTTCTCCGTCACGGTCGGGCGGCGCGGTGCGACCACGCCAAAGTCGTTTGTCCTCGGCCGAGGATCTTTCAAGGGCATGGGAGTCGATTTTGGTGACCTTAGCGACAACGGCAAGTTCGACATGATGGTGAGCGACATCACCTCGGCCTGGGGACTTGAGGAAAGCAATCTTGTCTTCATGAACCAGGCGTCCAGCGGGACGCAGATGCAGCAGGATCTCGCGCGGGGCGTGGCCCCGTTCGACCAGGACGCCCAGCAGATGGGGCTGGCCTGGACTGGATGGTCGTGGGACGTGAAGTTCGGCGACTTCCTCAACAGCGGCAGCGAGGACATCGTTCAGACC
>JBAWAV010000659.1:0-2752 GCA_049589475.1 Mycobacterium sp. | reverse complement strand
TGGCAATCGTTAAGGTTCGGCTCGACGGTGGCGACCATGTCGTCACATCATCGGTGACCAAGGACGCCGTGCTCAATTTGGGCCTGAAAGAGGGCCAGCCCGCAACGGTGTTCATCAAGGCGTCAGCAGTGATCATCGGAGTGGAGTGAGGTCGTCAGCGATAACCTCCATGCGGTCAGTCGAGGAGCATCAGCGCATCGTCGCCGGGCTCATTACTGCCCGACCGGCCATCACCGCCGAACTGCCCGACACCGAGGGTCTGGTGCTGGTTGATGATGTGACCGCGACGGTGTCGCTGCCGGTTTTCGACAACTCCGCAATGGACGGTTACGCGGTGCGCGCCAACGAGGTGGCCTCGGCGACGACCGAGCATCCGGTGAAACTGCCTGTGGCCGAGGATATTGCGGCCGGTCGGATCGACATCCCCGCGCTTGAGCCGGGGACGGCGCATCGCATCATGACCGGTGCGCCGGTCCCGGCCGGGGCGACCGCGATAGTGCCCGTCGAGGCTACTGACGGGCGGATCGATGTCGTGACGATCAACGTCCCCAGCGCCGAGGGACGCCACATCCGCCGCGCCGGCGAGGACGTCGCCACTGGCACCACGGCGTTAAGAGCCGGGCAGGTGGTCACACCGGCGGTGGTTGGCCTGGCCGCGGCGCTGGGGCTGCACGAGCTGCCGGTGATTCCGCGTCAGCGAGTGCTGGTGATTTCCACTGGATCAGAGTTGGTGTTGCCGGGTACGCCGCTGCGGCCGGGGCAGATCTATGAGTCCAACGCGGTCATGCTGGCCGCGGCCGTCCGAGACGCGGGTGCACAGGTGGTCGCCGTCGTGACGGTCAGTGATGACGTCGCTCAGTTCGCGGCGGTGCTGGACCGACACGCCGTCGACTCGGATCTGATCGTCAGCAGCGGCGGCGTCAGCGCGGGCGCCTACGAGGTGGTCAAGGACGCATTCGGTCGCGCCGGTGATCAGGGGGTGGAGTTCGTCAAGGTGGCGATGCAGCCGGGTATGCCGCAGGGCGCCGGCCGGGTGGCCGACACGCCAATCGTCACCCTGCCCGGCAATCCGGTCAGCGCGCTGGTGTCCTTCGAGGTGTTCATCCGCCCGGCGTTGCGATCAGCCATGGGGCTGTCGGCTCCGGAAAGGCCACTCCGATCCGCTGTGCTGACCGAGACGTTGACCGCACCGGCCGGTAAACGCCAGTTTCGCCGCGGGATATTCGACGCCGCCGCCGGCACCGCGGTGAGCCATGGGCCGCAGGGGTCACACCATCTGCGGTGGCTGGCGTCGACCAACTGCCTACTGGACATTCCTGCAGACGTCACCGAGATACCGGCTGGCGCTCAGGTGCAGATCTGGGATCTCAGTTAGCGGCTGTCAGAATGGGATACGTGGCTGACTCGGCGACGCCCTCCACAGGTCCGCTCTCGCATATCGACGATCAGGGCGCGGCTCATATGGTCGACGTCACCGGGAAGGCAGCGTCGGCGCGCACCGCGGTTGCCGCAGGCTCGCTGCGCACCACCCCGCAGGTGGTGGAGCTGATCGCGGCCGGCGGACTGGCCAAAGGCGATGCGCTGGCCACTGCGCGCTTGGCGGCCATTCTGGCCGCCAAGCGCACGAGCGATCTGATCCCGCTGTGTCATCAGCTGGCGCTCACCGGTGTCGATGTCGATTTCACCGTTCGCGAGACGGATGTCGACATCACCGCGACGGTGCGCAGCACCGACCGCACCGGGGTGGAAATGGAGGCGCTGACCGCAGTGAGCGTGGCGGCCCTGACGCTGTACGACATGATCAAAGCGGTGGACCCCGCTGCGCGGATCGATGACATCCGGGTACTGCGCAAGGATGGCGGTCGGCACGGAACCTGGGTGAGGTGATGGCCGGCGGCAGATCGGCGCGGGTTATCGTTGCCTCCAGCCGCGCGTCGGCCGGCGTCTACGAGGACCGCTGCGGACCACTGATCGCCGAATGGCTTGCACAGCGCGGGTTCTCGTCGGTGCAAACGGTGGTTGTCGGTGACGGCGACCCGGTGGGCCAGTCGCTACGCGACGCCCTCGCCGAGGGTGTCGACGTGGTGATCACCTCCGGCGGCACCGGCATCTCGCCCAGCGACGACACCCCCGCTCAGACCAAGGCGGTGCTTGATTTCGAGGTACCCGGGCTGGCCGACGCCATCCGGCGGTCCGGTCTGCCGAAGGTACCGACCTCGGTGCTTTCGCGCGGCGTATGCGGGGTAGCCGGCCGGACCCTGTTGGTCAACCTGCCGGGATCGCCGGGCGGGGTTCGCGACGGCCTCGGGGTGCTGACCGACGTGCTGGACCACGCGCTGGACCAAATCGCGGGCAAAGACCATCCGCGATGACGCGGGTGCTGCGCGCCGCGCGGCCCGGCGGCGAACCGCGACGGCCAGCCTTCGCCGGTCAATTCGAGTGGGCCGGTTCCGAATCGCTCGGTGGCTGCGCGTGTGGGCGGGAGCCATCGCCTTTGCGGTGGACCCGCCATGCCTGAATCGCGCGGACTGCCCACCAAATCAGAAGTGCCCCGACGAGCGCGATGGCGAGGTTGCTGAGAAAACCGGTGATCCCGACCGCCAGGGCCAGCGCCCAGTCCGCGGGGTGCCGCAGATCTTTGAGCAGTGCGATATGCAGCAGGCCGGCGACCGTCAGCAGACCGGCCAGGATCGGCACCGGAAACCCGGATAGCGCAGCGGTCAGAGTCGCTCCCATCGCGAGCGCAAGCGCG
>JBAWAV010000658.1:0-2144 GCA_049589475.1 Mycobacterium sp. | reverse complement strand
GCGACGACCCTCGCGGTGGTGAGGCGGATTTGATTGTGGCCAAGCACCGTAACGGGCCGACCAAAACGGTGACCGTCGCTCACCAGCTGCATCTTTCGCGCTTCACCAACATGGCGCGGTAGGATTTCTTTTGGTTTGTGTCGTGATGCAGTGAAGATTAACAAACTCGCAGTCGTTGTTAAACAACGCAGCTAGCTAGCTAAATTAGCTGTGCAGCAAGGGATTCGTGAAAAGTCGCCTGCTGAACTGCGCTGTCCGACGACCGCTAGCGCCACGACCAATGAAGCGCAAAGGGGGGGTGCAGCCGTTCACAACCCAGTGCAGCCTGATAATTCTCGGATCAGGCCAGCGAGGGCCGGACCTCACCGATCCCAGACCTGGCATGCTTGACCGTTTTTCGCCCAAATCCGATTTTCCTACTCGCTTGGCGTCCTGCGGGGGCTAGCTCAAAGTCGCCTGTGGCTGCGCCGCATGACTGAACTCGTTCCTCGCTGCGGCACACTCAACGCATCGGTCTGCCATCCGGGTCGGTCACGCCGGCCATCGTCAGGATGATTCCCAGCGTGGTCTGCAGTGGGCGGACGTCACGATGAACTTGAGCGAGCAGTAGTCCACCTTGCGGCGCTGCCAGCACGGTGATGGCGAGGTCATCGGGATCAACCCCGGCCGCCAGGCGTCCCTGGCTATGCAGGGAACCCCAAGAAGGCCTGGGGATTCGATGTGCAACGACCAAGCACTTGGCCGAGGCGTTGACCGCTCGAGTCGTTTGACACCTAGTCAATAGGTGACCTAGTGTCTGAGTGAAGGCCCGCGAAAGTGGCAACTTGAGAAGAGGACCTATGTCGCACGACGACACATCGGGGAGCGCACCGGACCGCAGGTTCGGGCGCGGCAGGATCGCCGACCGGATCGTCGACGACCTGAGGGAACGGGTCCTGAGCGGGGAGCTGCCGAACGGCTGGCGGCTGCCGGCGGAACGTGAGTTGGCTGAGCAGTACGGCGTCAGCGGCGCGACCATCCGCGAGGCGGTCCGGGTCCTGGCCACAACGGGGCTGGTCAGCGTCCGCCATGGCAGCGGTACCTTCGTCACCGCTGAGGCCGACACCATGATCGGGATGTCCATCGCCTCGGTGGTGCGGCTGGAAGGCCTCGGTGCCGCCGAGGTGCTCGGTGTGCTCGGAGCCCTCAACAGGCACGCGGCCCAACTAGCCGCAGTGAATGCGACCGATGCCGAGATCGCATCCCTTCGCGAGGCGGCGGAAAAACTGGCCGTGGTCGATAACGTCGACCGCACCATCGAGGATCTGCGGGCCTTCATGCGGCGCCTCGCCGAGATCTCCCACAACGCTCTACTTGCCGCACTGTGCCGATTCCTTGCGGATGTCCAGGTGGAGTTGGCGTTCGAGATGAGCGGCGGACGGGTATCGGAGTGGCGGCGGGTCGCCGGCGGCCTGCACCCCGACCGGCTTGCGCTCGTCGAGGCCCTGGAGAGCCGCTCGCCAGAGCGGGCCATCGAGGCCGTCGATGCGCACACCGCGCATGCGGTCGAACTGATCCTGTCGACACCACAAGCCAAGAAGCTGCAGCACTCCGACCCGGGCTATACGCAACTGCTCGCCGGCTTGCTGAAGACCCGGCTCGACTCGCCCGCGCACTGACATGTCTGCCGCGCCCGCATCCACACAGGACAGGAGAGACGTTCATGAACCAGGTACGCGTTGAGCAAGGGATCCTAAAGGGCAACCAGCGCAATGGTGTGTTCCGGTTCCGGGGCATCCCCTTCGCGGCCCCGCCGGTCGGTGAACGGCGGTGGGCCGCGCCGCAGCCACCGCCCGCGTGGGAGGGCGTGCGCGATGCGACGCAGTTCGGGAACGCCGCGATCCAGACGGTGGACACCGGCGTCGACCTGGGTGCACAGCCCAGCGAGGACTGCCTTTACCTCAACGTCTGGTCCCCCGAGTTCTTCGCTCATCTTTTCGAGGAGTTCTTCGGTCTCTGCCTGCAGGATGTTGAAGGTGTGCGGGAAGCGGCTGGGAAGTACCGAGTAGTCCAGCAGGATGCCGGCGAAATCGCCGAGATTGTTCTGCGGGCCGGCGGCCAGGAACCGCTCGGCGACGCCCCGCTGGTCAAGCATCTCGATGGTC
>JBAWAV010000657.1:0-20846 GCA_049589475.1 Mycobacterium sp. | reverse complement strand
GGGCAGGCCGGGCACCGCGACGGCGTGCCCGCGCACGCGCCCGTGCTGCAGCGTCATCGGCACCCCGGGCAGCCGATACCCGGGCGGATGAACGGCCAGCGCGGCCACGGCACCGCTGCCGATCTCGGTCAGCACGTCAGCAACCTCGGGGCCGGCGAGGCGCAGCGCACCTGCGGCGAGACCGACACTGGACAGCAGCGGAATGGGTGCGATCGCCGCGCCGCACTCCTCGAGAACCACGGTGAGATCCAAGAAACCGAACGCGTCGTCGGTGCCGGTGCCGGGTATGGCGAGTTCGGTCCAGCCAAGGTCGACGACCGTCTTCCACACCGTCCGCCAGCGCTGAGGATCCGTCATCGCCTGCCGTGCGGTTGCCGGCGGGCACTCGGTACGCAAGACGTCACGCACGCTGTCACGCAGCGCCAACTGACCCGAATTCAGTCCGACGTCCATAAGGCCCCTAACATAATAAAAATAGTAAACTAGCGCGACAATCGTCAATCGCTGCGGCGTCGTGCTGAGCGATCCCGTACGGAGGTTGGCAATGGCCGAGTGGTACCTGTTTTTGCCGCAAGTGCGGGTACCGGTCGCCGACATCGTCAAACGGGCGCAGTGCGCCGAGGCAAGCGGATTCACCGGCATAGCGTTCATCGACCACCTGGAGGCGCCCGGGCTCCCCAACGAAAGCATCTGGGAGGCAATGGGTGTCGCTACCTGGGTCGCCGCCAAGACCGAGCGGTTGCGAATAGGCCACCTGGTGCTGTGCGACTCATTCCGTCATCCGGCGGTGCTGGCCAAGCAGGCTGTCACATTGTCGGATGCCTCCGGCGGCAGATTCGACCTCGGCCTCGGCTCTGGATCATGGCCCGCGGAATTCACTAGATTCGATGTCGGACAACAAGACCCGAAAGCGCGCGTCAAGCAGCTGGAGCGCCACCTCGGCCTGATCAGTGACTACTGGGGACGCGGGGACGATGCCGCCCTCAGTCAATCGCCGCGTCCCACGCACCACATCCCGCTGCTGCTCGGGGGGACGGGGCCGCGGATGATGGAACTCGTTCGCAAGCATGCGGATTGGTGGAATATCCCGGCCAACCACATCGACAGGCTGGCGGAGTTGGCGCCGGCCACCGGGTCCGCGCGCGTGTCGATCCAGCAGATGGTCGGTTTCGTTCGCAAAGGCAGTGATCCGGAGAAGGTGCGCGAAACGAGTTCTCGTCGATTCGGAAATCTCGGCTCGGGTCTCGTCTGCGGTGATGCCGACGAATTGTCCGGACATTTCCTGAAATTGTCCGGTCAAGGCGTCGAGCGTTTCTATGTGTGGTTCGCCGATTTCGCCGCACCGGAATCACTGCACGAATTCGGTGAGACGGTGATCAAAACCTTCGCAGGCTAGCTTCGGGCGGCCCGGCGGCGGGCCTCGGTGGGAACGACGGGTTTGCGGGCGTACGGTCCGCGCGGAACCGCGGAGAGCCGGATCTCCGGCAGATCGACCGACGGGTCGACGCTGTCGAGCCAGGCCACCGTTTCAGCGACGTCGCTGACTTGGATGGCGTTCATCTCGAACGGAACATCCTGCAGCATCTCGGTTTCCACCGGCCCAGGCGTCACGATATGGACGGCGATGCCGTCACGGTCGACTTCGGTCGCCAGTGCGCGGGCGAAGGCGTTCATCCCGGCCTTGGAGGCCGAGTACGCGGTGCGGCCCATCATCGGTTCGTGTGCCGCGGACGACGAGATGAAGATCAGCCGGGCGCCGGCGCTCATCTTCGGCAGCACGGCTGAGGTCACCACGAAGCATGAGTCCAGGTTGGCTGACATGATCGTGCGCCACTGTTCGAAAGTCTGCTTGCGCGCATAGGTTCCACCGAGCGTGCCCGCCGCGTGCACAACAAGATCGATGGCCTCCAGCGGGCCGATCGCCTCGGCGAAGCCTTCCGGGTCCGATGCGTCGGCGGTGATGTAGCGTGCGCCGATCTCGTCGGCTGCGGCTCGCAGCGGGTCGAGGCGGCGCGCTGAAAGCACCACGTCGTAGCCGAGTTCGCAGAGCTTGGCGGCGCAGGCTTTGCCGATTCCGCCGCTACCACCGGTCACCAGTGCGGTTCGCGCACCGATCAGCTCATCCACGATCTACAGGTGACGGTTGTCCCGCGGGCGGGACAACGCTTGCGGGGACACCGCGTAGATCCGTTGGTCGGGTCCGGCGGCCAGAACATGGCTCTGGGTGTCGGACAGATGGCGGGCGGCGATCCGGCGTGCCCGGTCGACGTCGCCCGCCTCGATCATGTCGGCCAACTTGACGTGCGTGTTGAGCACGGCGCGACGCTTGGTCAGCGACGGATAGGTGCCTTTGGCCGCGCTCGCGTCGGCCCACTGCTGCTCGTGGCTGGTCCACAAGGTTTCCAGGGTGCCGACGACCGCGATGATGGTGCGGTTGCCGCAGCCGCGGACGACGGAATCGTGGAACCTACGGCCGATCTCGGTGAACTCGGGCCCGTCTTCGAGATGCGTCTCCATTGCGGAGTTGATTTCATTGAGTTCGGGCACGATGGTGTCGGCACGGTCGGATCGCTGAGCCGCCAGTGCGGCGCACGCGGGTTCGAGCTCGAGTAACGCCGTTCCGAGATCAGCGACGACAACCGACTCGCTCTGCAGCAGCAGGCCCAACATGTAGGCGGCACTGGTCTTCGCCGGCGCGTGGACGATGGCACCGCCGCGGTTGCCGCGCCGAACCGAGACCAAACCCTCGGTCTCGAGGATGCGCAACGCCTCTCGCAGCGAGACGAGGCTGACGTTGAACTGCTCGACGAGCACCTCTTGGCGGGGTAGCAAATCGCCGTCGGCCAATTCGCCGTCGACGATCTGGCGCCGCAACTCGTCGGCGACGATCTCGGCGATCCGCGGCGCAGACAAGCGGCGTCGCGCCTCGGGGCCAATTCCCAGCGCAGTCATCCGATTCCAGAAGCGGCACGGTCGGTCAGAGTTACGGCGCCGCGCCCGCGAACTCCATTTACTGCAATCTTAGCAGTAATGGCATAATAGCCGCGCTGATCAAGAGTACCGTTCGGGCGCAAACGGGACGTGATCGGCAAATTTCCTAAGATGGCATAGACAAATACCGACGGACGTAGACGGATACAGGTTGAGCGACGGGCACGACGGCCGACCGACACCGCTGGACGATGTCCGGGTTGTCGAGATCAGCGACCGGATCGCCGGCAGTTACTGCGGGAAGCTGTTGGTCGATGCCGGGGCTGAGGTCAGGAAAATTGAGCCGCCGCAAGGAGATTCGCTGCGGCGGTACACCGCGAGCGCCTCGCCGACGCCGGACGGCACGGATTCACCGTTGTTCGGCTATCTCAACGCCGGCAAGCGGAGCCTGACCTGGCCCGTCGCCGACCTGAGCTCCGAGTTGGCCGGCGCCGACGTCATCGTGGTGACAGCCACCCGGTCTCAGGCGGCCGAGCTGGGCATCGATCCGCAGCAGCTGCTCGCGGAGTTCCCCAGAGCGGTGGTCGTCACCATCTCGAACTTCGGCTGGACGGGGCCGTTCGCCGATCGCGCCGCCAGCGAATTCACCCTGCAAGCGTGGTCGGGGTTGACCGGATTCCGCGGCGACCCGGCCGGACCCCCGATCGCGATCGGCGGTGACCTCGGGGAGTACATGGGCGGGGTGTTCGCGGCGTTCGCAGCGGTGGCGGTGCGTCGCCGCGTCGAGCAGGGGGGACCCGGCGAGCACCTGGATCTGTCCATGCTGGAGGCGATCACGCTGATGCAAAGTGGCGAGTGGTTGCACTCGCAACTGCTGCAGGTGCCGCCGGTTTCCCGCACCGTCGAAGTGCCTTCGATCGAGCCGGCCAAAGACGGCTACATCGGGATCACCATGGTCACCGGCCAGCAGTGGCTGGATTTCGCCGCGATGGTCGATTGTGCGGAGTTGACCGAACTTCCGCAGCTCAGTTTTCAGATCGGACGATGGGCACACCGCGATTTCATCCGCGAGCGGATCCGGCCGTGGCTGGCCGAACGCACCGTCGAGGAGATCGTCGAGCTCGGACAACTGTTCCGGCTGCCCATCGCGGCACTGGGCAACGGGGCCACCATCCGGGACACGGCCTACGCGCAAGAACGGGGCGTCTTTGTGCGCAACCCGGCGGGCTTTCACCAGCCCCGCACCCCGTGGCTGATGTCGCGGTGTCAGCCCGCGCCGTTGCGCAGCGCACCGGCCCCGGGCGAGTCCGACAACACCGCGCCGTGGCCGAGACGCGTTTACGGCGAGCCGCCGTCAGATCCGCAGCTGCCGCTCGCGGGGGTGCGCGTCGTCGACCTGACCGCGTTCTGGGCCGGACCCGCCGCGACCCACCTGCTCGCGGCCTTCGGTGCCGACGTCGTCAAAGTGGAGTCGATCCAGCGCCCCGACGGCATCAGGTACTCCGGAGGCATGCGAAAAGATGTCGACGACTGGTGGGAATACGGCTGGGTGTTCCACGCCATGAACACCAACAAGCGTTCGGTGACATTGGATTTGGGGTCCGACGACGGCCGTCGCCTGTTCAGCCGGTTGGTCGCCGACGCCGACGTCGTGATCGAGAATTTCTCGCCGCGGGTGATGGACCATTTCGGTCTGACCGCCGACGAGTTGTTGGCCGTCAATCCGCGACTGGTGATCGCCCGGATGCCCGCGTTCGGTCTGGACGGTCCGTGGCGTGACCGGGTCGGGTTCGCGCCGACCATGGAGCAGATCGCTGGGCTGGCGTGGGTGACGGGGCTGCCCGACGGACCGCCGGTCCCGCCCAGGGGCGCCTGTGATCCGCTGGCCGGCGTGCATGCCGCCTTTGCTGTGACGGCGGCACTGTCTTATGCAGCGCGGACCGGACACGGCCAACTCGTCGAGCTGCCGATGATCGAAACAGTGTTGAACGCCACCGCGATTCAGCCGATGGAAGCCGAGGTTTTCGGCGTCACGTTGAGCCGTCAGGGCAATCGCGGTCATGGTCAGGACGTGCAGAACCTCTACCGCTGTGCGGGCGCAGACGATTGGATCGCGGTCACCGTGCACACCGACCAACAGTGGAAGGCGCTGGTCGACCTGATGGGCCGCCCGTCGTGGACCGGCGATGACCACTTCGCCACGGTCGCTGGGCGGCGGGAACGGGCCGACGACGTCGACCGCGAGCTACAAGACTGGTTCGCCGGCCAGGAGCTGAGCCATGCGGTGGACGGCCTTGCGCGCGTGGGCGTTCCGGTCGCGCCGGTCGTGTCGCCGTCGTTGGTGACCGAGAATCCCCAGCTGGACGAACGCGGGTTCTTCGAGACGCTTGACCATCCGCGTACCGGTCCGGGTCGCTACCCGCGGCCGCCGTTCGCTCTCCTCGACGGCCAACACTCGTGGCTGATGCGCCCGCCGCCGACGCTCGGCGAGCACAATGGCGAAGTATTGCGCGACCTGTGCGGGCTCAGCGATCGAGACCTCGCGCGTCTGGTAACTGCCGGGGTGATCGGCACCCGTCCCAAAGGGCTGTGAAAGTAAGGAGTAAGCGATGCGCGTAATAGTCGACGAGACGTTGTGCGAGGCCAACGGATTCTGTGAATCCTTGGCGCCGGACATCTTCGTCATCGGGAAATCCGACGTCGTACACGTCGCCGACGGCGAGGTGCCCGAGCATTTGGAGATCGACGTGGCAGCGGCGATCGACCAGTGCCCGAAGGCCGCTCTGCGGCTTGCTGACTGAAACCGTTATCGCGCGGTCAGCGTTATCGGCATCTCGTCGTAGATCGACATGTTGGTGGTCAGATTCGGATAGGCCACCTCGGCCGGACCGAGAGTGATGCCGTCGCAACGCAACAGCAGCTCGTCGAGGACGGCACGGATCTCGGCGCGGGCAAGCATGGCGCCCAGGCAATGGTGTGCACCGCCGCCGCCGAACGCGACATGCGGGTTGGGTTGGCGTCCGCTGTCGAAGGTGAACGGCGAGGAGAAGACCTCCTCGTCGCGGTTCGCCGAACGCAGCATCGACACCACCCGCTCGCCCTTGGGGATGTGCTGACCGTCCATTTCGATGTCGACCTTGGTGGTGCGCGTCCAGTACGCCACCGGCGATGCCCAGCGCAGCACCTCCTCGACGGCGGAGGACCGCAGGGATTCGTCGTCGCGATACCGCTCGATCTGGTCGGGATTCGCGACGAACGCCTGCAACCCGATGGCCAGCGCGTTCTTGGTGGTATCGCTGCCGGCGAACGCCAGCACGAAGAAGAAGAACTCGAGTTCGTTTGCGGCCAAGCTGAATTGCTCACCGTCGTCGCCGGTGATGACACCGGATGCGATCGTGCTCCAGATGTCGTCGGCAGGATTGCGCCGCTTCTCGGCGGTGAGCTCCATGGCGTAGCCGAAGATCGTCGTGAACACGTCGGTGTCCATCTGGCCGCCTTTGGATTGCACCTTGAGGATGTGGTCGAAACCGTCGAAGATACGCGGGCGGTCCTGTTCGGGAATGCCGATGATGTCGCCGATGACGGTCATGGGCAGCGCGTCGGCGACGTCGTCGATCCAGTCGCCGCTGCCGCGGGCGAGCAGGTTGTCGATCATCCGTGCCGCACGGGCCCGGATGCCGTCTTCGAGCTTGGCGATCGCGCGGGGCGTGAAGGCACTCGAGATGAGCTTTCGGTGTTTGCTCTGTTCCGGCGGGTCCAGCGTGATGATGGTCGGATACGACGCGAACAGCGCGGCCGGTTGGATGAGTGGACCGTCGCCGGCGGTGAACGATTCGGCATCGCGGTGCAGCCGCAGAGCGTGCCGGTGCTTGGTGGTCACCCAGAAGTCCCGCTTCACGGTCTTCGCCACACCGGGTGTGAGCCCATGGCGGAACAGCGGTCTGGTCCGGCGCAGCTCGGCGAACAGATCGTCGGGAAAGCCATTGCGCCACAATCCGAAATCGGACAGATCGACTGTCGACACGGTCATCCGCAACCTCGATTCACTCGGACGTCAGAACCGCGAAGGGAGCCGGTTTGCGAACTCAGACTACCGTCGACCTTCGGGCGCGTTGACGTTCAATGCTTAAAATAGTAAAAATAGACGGAGTCTTCCACTACGTGGTGGGCGTGGGCGTGGCCGTGCGCCGGTCGGCTGCGCAAGAACGGAGAGAATTAGTGACGGATACGGTGTCGGACTCCTCCATCGATCCTTCTGAGCGCGAATTCGGGCCGAGTGGCATCAGCCTGTCGCCGTACCGATTCCCGACCGGATGGTTCATCGTCGGCTTCGCCTCGGACCTGGCGCCCGGGCAAGTCAAGCGGGCCCACTACTTCGGCGAGGAGATGGTGCTGTTTCGCACCGAGTCCGGTGAAGTGAACGTGCTCGACGCGTACTGCCAGCACCTAGGCGCCAACATGGGCGTCGGCGGCACGGTCGAGGGCGAGAACATCGTCTGTCCGTGGCATGGTTGGCAGTGGCGCGGTGACGGCACCAATGCGCTGATCCCGTACAGCAAGATCGGCTGCAAGAACAATGTCCGCGTCCGGACCTACCACAGCACGGAGTGGTACGGCTTCATCCTGGTCTGGCACGAGCGGCACGGCCGGGCGCCGTACTGGCAACCGCCGGTGCTGCCCGAGCTGGAAACCGGCGAGTACTACCCGCTGCACCCGCACAGCCGCATGCTGAACCGGGTCAAGGTGCACGCGCAGATGATCATCGAAAACGCCGCCGACCCATACCACGTGCAATACGTGCACAAGGCGGCGAACCCGGCCAATACCACCTCGTTCGAGGTATCCGGCTATCACCTGCACGCGACCGTCAGCGCTCACTTCGGTGGCGGCCGGGCGCAGACCTGGCTGACCCCGGACGGACCCGTCGATGCCAAGATCATCTACGACAACTACTCGCTCGGATTGGGCATCGTCCGCTTCCCGAGCGACCTGGTGGCCACCATCGAAGTGACGGGGCAGACCCCGGTCGACGAGGACTACACCGACTACTTCTACACCCAGGCCTCCGTCCGCGAGCCCGGAGACGACGGCGATGTGCCCACCGGCCGCGCGGCGAAATTCCTGGCCCTGCAACAAGAAGTCATCAAGCAGGACTTCTTCACCTGGGAAAACATGAAGTACCTGGAGAAGCCGAACCTGGCACCCGAAGAGGCGCACGACTACGCCGCCTTGCGGCGCTGGGCTCATCGCTTCTATCCCGGTGAAGAACGCTCGGCTGAGGACTTCGGCTACACCGCTCATGGCGATCCTGACCCGGCGGCAGCGAAGGTTTAGAGGCGCCTGATGTCCCGCTTGCCGGCTGGGGCGGCACCCGCATGCGACGGAAAGCCAATCGGCCCGGCTGATTTCGGGCTCGACCGGTTCACCGTTGCGGCGGTGCTCGACGCCCGCGCCGAGCAGTTTCCGGACCGCGTGATGATGTCGATCGACGGCACCGACGTGACCTTCGAGCAGATGCGACGACGGTCCTGCGCGGCGGCCAATACCTTGCTGGACTTGGGTATCGGGCCCGGTGACGGCATCGCGTTGTTCACCGCGACCTGCCCGCAGTGGGTCTACTTCTGGCTGGGTGCGGGACGTATCGGTGCGGTCGCCGCTGCGGTGAACGCCGCCAACAAAGGCGACTTCCTGCTGCACACGCTTCGGTTGTCGCGGGCGAAGGTGATTGTCACCGACACCGAACGGCAGCAACGTGTCGCTGAGCTGGCCGATCGGCTGCCGGATGTGGCATGCATTGTGGTGCAGGACGATTCATTCGACGAGCACCGTGGTTCAGTCAGCGAGCACGCGGGCGACGTCGGCGACATCGGCTCGCTGTTCTTCACCTCGGGCACGACCGGCGCGTCCAAGGCGGTGGCCAACACGTGGCACTACCTGTTCACCACCGCCGCGACGGTCGCCTCGGCCTGGGACTTCGGTGCCGGTGAGGTGTTGTGGACGGCGATGCCGCTGTTTCACCTCAGTGCCGCACCCGCGGTGCTGGCACCCATGTTGGTCGGCGGGACGACGGTCTTGGCGCCGGCGTTTCATCCCGGATCGGTGTGGGACGAGGTGCGTGCTTGCGGTGCCGTGGGATTCGTCGGCGCCGGGGCAATGGTGTCGATGTTGTGGAATCAGCCAGCCGATCCGCGCGACGCGCGACTGCCGCTGCGATTCATCTCCGCGGCGCCGATCGCCGCGGGGATGTACCGGGACATCGAGAAGCGTTATGACTGCCAGATCGTCACGATGTACGGCCTGACCGAAGCGTTCCCGATCGCGGTCAAGGCTGTGGCCGACGACGGGGTGCCCGGAACGTCGGGACGGCCCAACCCCAGTTTCGATGTGCGAATCGTCGACCCCGATGGTGTGCCGCTTCCGCACGGGTCGGTGGGGGAGATCGTCTGTCGACCGCGCTACCCGCACGTGATGAGCGAGGGCTACGTGAAGCCCTCGGGCGTCGGCGTCGACCCGCACCCGGAGTGGTTTCGCACCGGGGACCTCGGTGTGCTGGACAGCGAGCGCAATCTGACTTACGTCGACCGGGTGAAGGATTCGTTGCGCCGGCGCGGGGAGAACATCTCGTCGGTCGAAGTCGAGACCGTGGTGCTCGGGCATCGTGGCGTTCTGGAGGCGGCCGTGGTCGGCGTGCCGAGCGAACTGGGTGAAGACGATATTCTGTTGTTCGTCACCACGCCGCCGGGCTGCGCGCTGGATTACGTTGAGCTGCTGGACTTCTGTGGCGAGCGGATGCCGTACTTCTCGGTGCCGCGATACGTCGAGATTCTCGGCGAGCTACCAAAGACCATCATCGGGCGGGTCCGCAAGGACGTTCTTCGCGCCCGAGGCGTCGGACCCGGAGCGTGGGACCGCGAAAGCCACGGATACATCGTGAGTCGTTGAGACCAGAAGAATGAGCGACAGGGAGAGATAACAGATGGCCATGACCTACCAGCAGCAGTTCGTCCTCGACAGGACGGCGGCACGCGACGCCATCTTGAACCTGACGGCGCGGCACAACCGCTGCCATTCCGCGGGCGACCGCAACGGATGGATCGCGACGTTCCGGCACTCGGGTGCCCGCTTCACCCGCGATGGCAACGAGTACGCCGATCTGCGTGAGGCTTTCGACGGCGGCAACGGACGTCTGGTCACCGTCGACCACGAGATCGAGGTCGACGGCGTCAATGCCACCCAGCGCTGCGTCGCGTTGCTGTTCGCGACTGATGCTGATGGCGCCGCTGCGCTGCGGGCCAGCGGCACCTACCGCGACGAGCTGATCTACGAGCGCGGCGGCTGGTACTTCACGTCCCGAGCGCTCGAGTGGGATTCGGTGTCGGTCTCGGCGTGACGTCGACTCCCATCAGCTACAAGCTCGCGTTCGGTACCTACGAGGACGCGCTGCGGATGGTCGGCGTGGCGACCGAGCCGAGAATCGCCGGGACGGTCGTGAGTGCGGCCCGCATCCAAATGTTCGCCGCCACAATCCAAGACGCCAATCCGTCCTACTGGGACGATGATTTCGCGACGCAGAACTGGGGCGGGCTGGTGGCGCCGCCTGCCTTGCTGATGGGGTGGCTGACACCGCTGCCATGGGAACCGGGCGGGCGACCGCCCGCGGCAGCGATCGCGATCCGAGTTCCGCTACCGGGCACCACGTTCATCAACGCGGCCAACGAAGCGGAGTTTCCGTTACCCATCATCGAAGGGGACCGGCTCACCGTCGTCGAAGAGGTGGTGTCGGTGTCACCGGAGAAGAAGACCAAGCTCGGTAGCGGCCACTTCGTCGAAACCATGGACACTTTCACCCGCCAGGACGGCGCGGTGGTGGCGACCAATCGGAACACGTTGTTCCGCTTCACCCCTGCGGGGTCGTCGTGAGCTTGGACTGGGACGACATCACCGTCCCGATGGAGCTTCCCGACGTGCGCGACGAGATCACTTACCAACGCGTGGTGATGAATTCCGGATCGACCTGGGACTACTTTCCCGGCCATTTCGATCCGGTGTACGCCGAAAGCCAAGGCCATCCAACGATTTTCGTCAACACGATGCACCTCGCCGGCTTCGCTGACCGCGTCGCGACCGACTGGGCCGGGCCGCGCAGCCGGGTGGTGCGTCGCAGTATGAGGCTGGCCGGTTCGATCTACGCCGGCGACACGATGGTGAGCCGAGGGCGCGTCGTCGCCAAGCATTGCGATACTGCCGTCGATCCGCCACGGCGGCTACTCGAATTGCAGATCGACATCGCGAACCAGCGCGGCGAGTTGTGCTGCCCCGTCGAACTCACGCTGCAACTGCCTTAGCCGAGAACTGCGATGACCGATTCGGTTTGGCGCAGTGTCACCCCGATGTTGGTCATCTCGGTGCGCCCGCGTTCATAGAGTCCTGATACCGCGTCCTCAACCAGGACTACCCGGTAATCGCGCTCGCTGGCCTCGTAGACGGACGTGCGCGGGCAGTTTGGGTAGTTGCATCCGGCGACCACCACAGTATCGATGTGGTTCTCGCGGAGATGATCGTCGAGCGTGGTGCCGAAAAAGGCACCCCACCGCGGCTTGTAGAGGATGATCTCGCATTCGCCCAGCCGCTGAGCTCGTCCGGAGAGCAGCAGTTCGTCGTCGAATTGTGCGTCCGGGTCGGGTGCTAGACCTGGCGCCAGAAGCCGTCCGGGGGTGCCTGGACGCAGCACCGGTATCGGTCCGGTGACAAGGTCGATGCGCGACGGCTCGGCGTTGCTTCCGTCCGCCCGGTAGATCCGAACGATATGCACGATCGGTCGACCAGCGCGACGGAACGCCTGACACAGGCTGCTGATCCTGGGTACCGCAGTCGACGTTCCCGCGATCTCCAGCGGACCGCCGTCCAGGGTGTCTATTTGAACATCGATGGTCAGCAGGGCCGAAGATTCGAAGTGCGGCTCGATCAACGGGTGCATCGTCACAGGATAGCCAGGCGCCCCCGTGCCTACATAGCTGCGTGCGGAGCGACCGGAAATCGTTGCGCCGCAGTGCATTACGAGGAGTCAGCCACCCAACGGCGGCATCGCACCCTTACTGATCACCGACTGCAATTCGACGTATTCGTGCAGGCCCTCCGGGCCGAACTCGCGACCGATGCCCGACTGCTTGAAACCGCCGAAGGGGCTGCCGATGTCGAGCGTGTACATGTTGATGCCATAGGTGCCCGCTCGCACGCTCGCGGCGACGTCGAGGCCGTGCGCGACGTCGGCGGTCCACACCGATCCGGCCAGACCGTAGTCGCTGTCGTTGGCGATGCGGACCGCGTCGGCTTCGTCGCGGTAGGTCAGCACGCTGAGCACCGGCCCGAAGATCTCTTCCCGCGCGATGCGCATGTCGTTGGTGACGTCGGCGAACAGCGTCGGCTGCACGTACCAGCCTTGGCTGATCGGCGCGTCCTCGCCGCCGAGGACCATGCGGGCGCCCTCGTTGACCCCGGACCGGATGTAGTCCTGCACCCGGGCCTGTTGCCGTTGGGCGACCAGCGGCCCGATGTCGGTTGCCTCGTCGGACGGATCGCCCACTCGCAGATCGGTCATCATGCCGGCCAGCGCGTCGACCACGTCGTCGCGACGCCGCTCGCTCACCAGGATGCGGGTCTGGGCGACGCAGGCCTGACCGTTGTTCATCAGGCTCGCGGACTTCAATTCCTTGACAGTCTTGTCGATATCGGCGTCGTCGAGAATGATCGCGGCCGACTTGCCGCCGAGTTCCAGGCTGACCCGCTTGAGCTGCTCCCCGCACAGTGTGGCGATCCGGCGGCCCACCGCGCTCGACCCGGTGAACGAAATTTTGTCGACGCCGGGGTGGCGCACCAGCGCTTCGCCGACATCGGTACCGCCCGGAAGCACGGACACCACCCCGTCGGGAAGGTCCAGCTGCTCGATCATCTCGGCCAACCACAGCGCGTCCAAAGGTGTTTCGGGCGCGGGTTTGACGATTACCGCACAGCCCGCGATCAGGGCGGGAATCAATTTCGGCATGATCAGGAACTGCGGCACGTTCCACGGCACGATCGCGCCGACCACGCCGACCGGCGCGCGTCGCAGGTGCACTTCGCCAAGCACACCGTGGCGGCGCTCGGCCCACGGAAAGTCACCGGCGACGGCCAGGGTGAGATGCATCATCGCGACTGCCGCCGCGGCCTGGCCCAGCCGGCTGAAGCTGCGCGGCGAGCCCATCTCGTCGGTGATCAAATCAGCCATCTCGTCGAGGTGCCCACCGTAAATCGCCGCGAGCTGTTCGACCTTGCGCATCCGTTCGTGCACATCCATGCGCGGCCACGGCCCATGGTCGAAGGCTTGTCGCGCCGCGGCGACCGCCGCGTCGACGTCCGCGGGAGTGGCCGCGGGCACGTCACCGATGGGTTTTTCGGAATGCGGCGAGATGACCGTCAGCCGCTGGTCGGTGGACGGCTTGCGCCAGTGTCCTCCGACGAAAAGCTGGTCGTAGCAACGGTGGTCGCTGGTTTCCGGCATTGGGGCACCACCTTTGAAAAGGCCACAGCAACTTCGCTATTGATGCTAACATAGCAAAAAAGCCGGGACGGCCGGCATCTGCCCGGTTCGACAGTGAAGGCGACGTGAGCGACGAACTTCGGGTGACGACGGACGGCGCTGTCCGGATCGTCACGATCAACCGGCCCGATGCTCTCAACGTCGTGAACGCCACCCTGCATCACCAGCTGCTCGACGTGTGGCGAGATCTGGAGCGCGACTCCGGCGCCCGCTGTGTGGTGCTCACCGGCGAAGGAAAAACTTTCAGCGGCGGAGGCGATTTCGCGTTCCTGAAGGCCCAGCATCGCTCGCTTGCCTTTCGTTACGACGTCTCTGCGCAAGCGTCGGACATTCTCAACGCGATGATCAACTTCCGGCTGCCGGTGGTCGCCGCGGTCAACGGACCGGCCGTCGGGCTCGGGGCGTCGCTCGCCTTGTGCTGCGACCTCGTGCTGATGTCCGAGCGCAGTTACCTGTGCGATCCGCACGTCTCCATCGGGCTCACGGCGGGCGACGGCGGCGCGTTGCTGTGGCCCTACATGACCAGCCTCATCCGCGCCAAGGAGTACGTCTACACCGGCGAACGCATCCCGGCCGATCTCGCGGTGAACCTGGGCCTGGCCAACCGCGTCACGCCCGCCGAGACACTGATGGAGGAGGCGCTGAAACTGGCCGCCCGGCTGGCGGCCCAGCCGGCCCGTGCGTTACAGACCACCAAACGGGCGTTCTCCAAGCACCTGGCTCAGGCGGCGATCGCGATCGTCGACTACGGGCTGGCGGCCGAAACGCTCGAACTGGGCGCCGACGACCACATCAACAAGGTGCGGGAGTTCTTGGGCGCCGACAAATATGACGCGATCGAGACCCCCGAGGCGTGAGATGAACACCGATTGGCGCTCTTACCCGTTCCGACTGGTACCGGGCAACGACACGATGGATTTCCCCGCCGCCGAAGGCGAACATCCCGACCAGGAGTCCGACACCTGGTTCATCGCCGGTCAGCTCACCGGTGCGACGGGCCGAACGTTCGCGTTCCTGACCATCTTCAACAAGAACCGCCCGGGCGGGGCAGTGGTCGCAGACTTCTACACCATGTCCCTATTCGACTGCGATACAGGCGAATACGGCACCTATACCGACTACGACATGCCGCCGAAGAACATGCAGCCCGGAGCACAACCGAAAATGCAGATGGCGGCCGGATACCTCGACATCCACTACGACAGCAGTGCCGGACCGGCGACGTGGACGAGCCGCCGCGACGATCAGGGGGAACTGCGGCCCTACACCTACGACGTCAGCCTGCGCGGTACCGATCAGGCCGGCCAGCCGATGGCGCTGGACCTGGCCGTTACACCGACCAGGGCGCCGGTACCCGTCGGTGCACGCGAGGGCAAGATCAACTGCTTCGGTCAGGACGACACCTACTCGTATTTCCAGACCGGAATGGCAATGAGCGGGACGCTGCAGTGGGGCGAGTTGCGCGACGAGGTCAGCGGTAGAGCGGGGCACGTCGACCGGCAGTGGTTTCCCAAATATGCCGGCGGCGGCGGAACCGGGGGAGATCCGCGTGCCAGGTCGCACGAGTGGCGGACGATCAACTTAGACAACGGCGTCGACATGAGTATCTGGCGACAGTTCGACCGGCTCGACGGCAATGCGCCGCAACCGTTCACGGGTGTGACGGTGAGTTACCCCGACCCGACGACGGCTCCGGAATGCGCGGAGGACGTCGAAGTCACCAACCACAGCTATGTGCAGTGGCCGAACGACATTCGTCCGCTGCTGAAGCCGCTAGCCTCGGCGCGCTTCATGCCTGACCGGCACCGGCTGCGCTGTGCCAGTTTGCAACTCGATCTCATCGGCGAGCCATTGGTGGCGGCCCCGGCGCACGGTCTACCGATCGAATATATGGAAGGGCCGTATCGTTACCGCGGCACGATGCGGGGAGAGCCGGTGAGCGGCTTCGCCTTCAACGAACGCTCCCTGGCGCTCTACCGGGACTGGGAGTTGGTCGACGTGCTGGCAACGACCGTCGAGAATCTCAGCCCGCCAGACCCGCGCATGGTCGGGCTGGTCGGGCAGGTGCGGCCGTTGTTCGCCGACGGTCAACGGTCAGAAGCGCGAAAGCTGTTGCAGGACAGGGTGACCGAGTTGCCTACGGACTGCCGTAGTGTGGTCGAGGCCCTGATCGAGGCGCTAACGGTCGACAGCTGACCACGACGCCCACGACATGTGGCGGTGCTGCAGTCCCGGCTCGTTGCGGCCGAACAGCAAGTGGTCGCGGACACCGGACTGCAGGTTGGCCTGCAGGCCGGCGACAAGCCGGTAGTCCTCGTCGCGCACGGTGGAATGGGCATAGTCGAAGACGGCATGGGCACCCGCGGCCGCGGACTCCTCCGAGATGTCCAGCGGCGTCGAATTCTGATGAACGGTAATGGATCTGCCCGGCTCGTCGGCTGGATAGATCCGGAACAGCTCCCCGTTGGCGATGGTCACCGACAGCACGATGTTCGGGAACAGCGCGTAGATCACCACCATGTTGTGGAACGGATCCCACTCGTCCTCGGGCACGTTGTCCAACTCGAGAATGGAGTTCAGCGGGAAGATCAGCCGGTGATGCGGTCCAAAGGAGTCGAAGACGGTGCAATTGCTGCGCGCGATCGTCGCGAAGGTGTCGCGGTGGACGGTGGCGAAGTGGTAGTTCTCCGAGAAGGTATCGACCGCCAGTTTCCAGTTGATCGGGGAGTCCAGGACCTTCTCGCCCAGCGGTGCCCACCGGCCGATGCCCCACGAGTCGAGCTCCTCGCCGAGTGGACCCAGGTGCGTCGCAACGTCGAGAGTCGCATCGGGATCGAGTGCGACCCAGAGGAATCCGGCGAACTCGGCGGCGGGCAGCTCAATCAGCCCGTCGGAACGCACCTGCACACCCGGGAAGCCCTCCCGGCCCGGCAGCCCGACCAGCCGACCGGTGTTGTCATACGTCCACGCGTGATAGGGACAGGTGAACCGCTTCGCCGTCCCGCACCCGCTGGCTACTTGCGATTGTCGATGCGCGCAGATGTTGTTGAACGCCTTGACCGATCCGTCCGAGGTCCTGGTCAGCAGCACTGATCGCCCCATCACGGTTTTGGTGCAATAGGAGCCGGGCTCGGGGAGTTCGGACACGTAGCCGACCAGCTGGGGGCTGGCCATCAGCATCTCGACATCACGCCTGTGGCGCTCGGTCGAGGTGTACTCGCTGGCCTGAACGGCGTGCTCGGCCGGCGCGAGATCGGTGGTCTTGTCGCGCGCCAGTTTCACCGCACGGCGGGTCAAGTCGATGAGTTGGTCGCGTTCCATCAGCGGTCCTCTACCGTCGGTCGCCCTCGCCGTTGGCGCTATCTTTGCAATCTTAGCAATAACGGGCAAGCAGGCCGCATTCTCGCGGGGCGCGCTCGCGGGCCGCGACGAATGCCAGGGCCGCTGTGAATCCGGTGCTGTCCAGCTTGGAACTTGCTGGCGTCACCGAAGGGTTGTGGTGAGGTTAGGTAGTCTCAGTATTTCTCAGGTGTTCTTAAGCATCAGCACACAAACCGACAGGGGTCTCCATGTCCAGTAGTCGTCGCGCCGCTCGCCAGCTTCCTCGACGGGGTGTGGGCGTGATCTTGGCCGGCGCAGCAGCTGTGGGTGCCTTGATGTCGGCGGCGGCGACGCCTTCTGCTCGTGCCGACGATCTGGGCGATCTCGTGGCCGCCACCGCGGCTGCGTCGACCACCGACACCCCTGGTGAGGTCTTGGGTCAGGCCAACCAGGACTTGTCGCAAGCTGTGCTGTTGCTGACCCAGGTTCCCCAAAGTTCGCTCGACCCAGATCAATTGGGACAGCTCACCAACCAGGAGTCGCTGATCTACAACGGCGAGGGGCTGGTCAGTCAACTCGAGTCGATGCAAGCGGACCTGCCCGCGGCTGACCAGGCCGGTCTGGCGGACGTTGACGAAGGAATATTGCAGGCCGACCAACAACTCCTCGAGGCCACCCAGGCGTTCATATCGGTTGACGGATTCTCCAGTTCTGGGACTGCTGCGCTGACCGCGCAACTGGATTGGAGCGAGGCGGCGTTCGGAATGCTCGGCGCGGACTTCCACGTGTTGGGTGTGGACCTCGCTGCAGAACTCCTGAGCAACTTCGGCATTCCGGATATCTTCCTACCCTGATGCCGGATACGCGGCGAAAGGCGGCGGCGTCGATACCAAAGGCGTCCTAGGCGACGGGGTTCACCGATTCCCGGCTAAGCCGGCGCTTGTCAATCAGCCTTCGGGCTGCACGCCGGGTGGTTCCCAGGCGAATCCGCCCGGGGTGCTCACGCAGTTGACCGGGCCGCCCCCATTCGAGACGGCCGCCGCGCCATTCTGATCCGGGCCGCACGGCATGCCGAGCGCGGGCCGGGTATCCAGTCCGCTCGGGGTCGTCGTCGGGGTCGTCGACGGTTTCGGCGGAGTCGTGCTCGCCCGGGTGGACTGCGAAACGGTGATCTGTGTGGTCGTGACGGGCGACGAGACCTTGCTGGTCGTGACTGGTGGCGTCGTGGTCACGACAGGCGGTGGGGGTGCCATCACCGGCATGGGGGGCGGAGGCGCCATGTGCGGCGGAGTGGCGATGGCCGGTGTGACGGCGGGTTCGGCGGAGGTGGGCTCGACACTTGTTGGCGTGTCGTCGGATTGAGAAGCCGTACGCAGAGCTCGCACGCCGAGGAACCACGCCAGCACGACGACCAGGATCGTGCCGGCGATGGCCGCGGTCTGCTTTTTGCGGCGACTGCGCATCGCGGCGTCATCGACATCGCCGTCATCATCAACGTCGCGCTCCGGCAGCACCTTTGCCGGGGTGACGGCAGCCTCAGGGGCGACGGGAGCCTCAGGGGTGACGGCAGCCTCAGGGGTGACGGGAGCGGGCAGCCGCGCTGGCTCGGTCGGCGCCACTCCGCTGTTCTTCGGTGCGGCGAGTACGGCAGTGGTTCCGGCGTCCTGGCTGTCGGGTGCCGTGGTGAAGTCAGCCGATGCGCGCGCGTGTGACCGCGTGCCGCCGTTCAACTCCAGTGCGCGGGCGAAGTCGCGGCACCGCCGGAATCTGTCCACGGGGTCTTGGGCGAGTGCGCGGGCGAAGATCGCGTCGAACTCTGTCAGATCGGGTCTGAGATCGCTTGGCCGCGGTGGCCGTTCGTTCAGGTGCTTGCTGATCAACACCGACGGGTTGAAGTGCGCGAACGGCGGTGACCCGGTCAACAGGTGAAACGCGCTGGCCGCCAACGCATATTGATCGGCCCGGCCGTCGACCGCATCGTCCATCAGCCGCTCGGGGGCGGTGTAGCTCGCGGTGCCGATGATGACCTTGGCCCGGGTCAGGGTGTTGGTCTTCTCGCCGGTGGGTCGGGCAACGCCGAAGCCGGACAGCGCAATTCGTCGCCTGTCGGGCGGTCCTTTGCTCACCAGGATGTTGCCGGGATTCACATAATGGTGCAGCACTCCGTGGTCGTGGGCATAGTCCAGGGCTTCGCCGACCGCGGACACGATCTCGATCACCAGTTTCGGCGGCATGCCGTCGGGATGGTTGTCGCCGAGCAGCTGGGCGGCGTCGCTGCCTTCGAGATAGTCCGTTGAAATCCAGAGCTGATCCTCGAACTCGCCGCGGTCGGTCAGCGCCAGGATGTTCGGGTGCCACAGCGTTGCCGCCAGGTCCGACGCCTCGTTGAAGTCGTCGCGATAATCCAGGTCAGCCGAGATGTCGGCCGGGATCAGCTGAAGTAGCTGAAGGCGTGGGAGCCGCGGATGCTCGGCGACGTAGAGCTCACCGAACTCTGTGTATTCGAGTTGCCGGACGATACAGAATCCGGCGGCAGTCGCTCCACTGACCAGCGGCATGGGGAGGATCGTACAGAGTGGCCAGCAAAACCTGCGGAATGTGGTGCGCGCCGACTGCCACGACGTGCGGGCGGGTGAGAATGTCCCGATGAGCGAACCTGGAGGTCGGCGGCCGAAACCGGACCTTGCGCATCGGCTCCGCCGGATGTCCGGTCGCGACCCTCACGAGCCGCATCGGGCGGCGACTCCGCTGGAGTTGCTGTTCGATCTGACCTTCGTGATCGCCTTCGGCGTCGCGGCGTCGCAATTGGCGCACATGCTGGCATCGGGTCACGTCGGAGTCGGGTTGGCCGGCTTCAGCTTTGCCACGTTTGCGGTGTCCTGGGCGTGGATCAATTTCAGTTGGTTCGCGTCGGCCTACGACACCGACGACTGGGTGTACCGCCTGACGACGATGCTGCAGATGGTCGGCGTCCTGGTGCTCGCGCTGGGGATTCCGCAGGTGTTCACTTCGATCGCCGACGGGGCGCACGTGGACAACCGGGTGCTGGTCGCCGGCTACGTGGTGATGCGGGTCGCGATGGTGATTCAGTGGCTGCGTGCCGCCAGGCAAGACCCGCAACGAAAGGCCGCCTGCCTGACGTACGCGGCGACCATCACCGTCGCGCAGCTCGGTTGGGTGGCGATCGCGATCATCAACACGTCGTTGGGTGTCACCTTCGCGCTGTTCGCTGTGATGATCGGAATCGAGGTGACGGGCCCACTCCTCGCCGAAAAGCGAATGGGCGGGACGCCGTGGCATGCACACCACATCGCAGAGCGCAACGGACTGCTGACGATCATCGCGCTCGGCGAAGGCGTCGTGGGCACGGTCGCGTCGCTGTCGGCGGTGGTCGCCGAACAGGGTTGGTCGACGGATGCCGTGTTGGTGGCGGTCGCCGGAACCGGGCTGACCTTCGGCATGTGGTGGGTCTATTTCGTGATGCCGGCCGCCGACCTGTTGCACGGGCATCGCGACCGCTCGTTCGGCTACGGCTACCTGCATATCGCGGTGTTCGGTTCGATCGTCGCGACCGGCGCCGGCCTGCATGCAGCCGCGGACTTCATCGAACACCGGTCCGCGCTGAGCTCGGTGGCCACTGTCATCGCGGTCGCGCTGCCGGTCGGCGTGTACGTCGGGGCCGTTTTCGGGACCTACCTGTTGCTGAGCCGGGCCTGGGACGGGTTCTACGGGTCGGCCGTGCTGATGACGCTGGCAGTGCTCGGCTGCGCGGTTGCGCTCGCGTCGGCCGGCGTTTCGACCCCGCTCAGCCTGCTGGTCGTAACGGCAGCACCGGCGGCGGCCGTCTGCGCTTTCGAGCTCTTCGGCCACCAGCGCACCGCGGACACGCTGGTCAGGGATACGGGCGCGGCCGACCACCGATCTTGATACTTATGTGATGAGCGCCATTCACGTCGGTGCCGTTTTGGGTCGTTATCAACAACATCTGCAAGCCGCAATGTGGCCAGTGGACCTGAGC
>JBAWAV010000656.1:0-7509 GCA_049589475.1 Mycobacterium sp. | reverse complement strand
AGATCTGTACCCGTGTTGTAGGTCCAGCGTTGTGAGAGTTGCGGGCAGAGTGATCACTAGGAGGTCACATGCCCCGTATGTATTCGTCGTCGGTGCGCCGGCAAATCGTTTCCCGGCTGCGATCGGGCGAGGCGGTGGCCGCTGTGGCGGCCGAGACGGGCATCTGTCAGGCCACTCTGTTTCGGTGGAAGCGCCAAGCGTTTGTCGACGCCGGCGTTATCGAGGGCACCCCAAGTGTGGAGGCCGACGAGCTGGCTGCGGCCCATAAACGTATCGCGCAGCTTGAGGCTGAGCTCGCGTTGACCCGGGATGCGTGCGAGTTGTTCAACGCTGAGGCGGTGGTGCCCCCAAAATGCCGACGCGCGATCGTTGAAGGACTGATCGCGCGGGGACATTCAGCCCGATCAGCTTGTCGGATATCGGGATTGGCGCGATCTCTGCTGCAGTACTACCGCAGAAGGCCGGTGCCCGATCGCCAGATCCGCCGGCTGATCGTGGCCGACACGATCACTGAGATCCACCAACGCTCCCGCGGCACCTATGGTGGTCGGCGCATCCGGGCAGCCCTGCTGGCCGACTACGACATGAACGTCAACCTCAAGCTAGTGCGCTCGATCATGGGCGAACACGGCCTGTACGGGCTGCCGCACCCACCGCGGCGCCTGCCGAACCTGATCCGGGTCAACACTCCTGACGACCTGGTGAACCGGCAATTCACCGCAGGGCGCCCCAACGAACTGTGGTGCACCGACATCACCGAACACCCGGCCCGTGACGGGAAGGTCTACTGCTGCGCCATCCTGGACTGCTTCTCACGAATGATCGTGGCCCGCACATTCTCCACGACACCCGACACCGCGCTGGTCAACAACGCGGTCAACATGGCCGTGGCCAACAGAAACCGTTGTGGCTCAACGATCGTGCACGCCGACCATGGCACGCAATTCACATCCTGGAGCTTCGGTGAAAACGTCCGCCGCTGGGGGCTGCTCGCCTCCTTCGGCACCGTCGGCGACTGTTATGACAACGCCGCCATGGAATCCTTCTGGGCCCGACTGCAAGTCGAGCTACTCAACACCCGCAAGTGGGCGACCACCCTAGAACTGGCCGCAGCGATGGCCGACTACATCGACAACTTCTACAACGTCGAACGTCGCCACAGCTACCTCGGTAACATCAGCCCCACAGAGTACGAGACGCTCTGGACATCCACCTATTCCGTCCCTCAACTCGCATAACCACGGCTCAAAACGACGGGGACAGATCACTTTTTTGTGAGAGTCGATTTTATTTGTGCGTTGCAATGGCACCCTACCCAGCTCGTGGCTGGTCGGCGGGTTCAGTGTCCGGCGTCGAATTCGATGGGCAGAGTGGTGGGTCCGCTCAGTGCGGTCAGCGGTTTCCATGGGGCCGGACCGGTGCGGCGGGCGTTGGGCATGCGCCGTGTCATCACCGCCAGGGCTTCGGCCAACTCGAGGCGGGCGAGATGGGCACCGAGGCAGTAGTGCATGCCGGCGCCGAATGTCTGGATCGGTGGGGCGCCCACGCGGCTGATGTCAAGACGGTCGGGGTCGTCGCAGACCGCGGGATCCCGGTTGGCCGCCCCAGTGTTGACGACGACTATTGTGTCGGCCGCGATTTTGACGCCGGCGACTTCGACATCCTCCATCGCGGCGCGCAACGTGACGAAAGTGATCGGCGAATGGCGGATGAGCTCCTCGACGGCATTGACCGCAAGCTCCGGATGCCGGCCCAGGAGTGCCCACTGGTCGGGGTGATCGCACAGCACGTGTACCGCCGCACTCAACTGGAGGCGGGTGGTGTCGGTGCCTGCCAACAACAGCGCGGCGACGAGCATGCGGAGTTCGTCGGCGCTGAGGCGATCGCCATCGTCCTCGGCGCGGATCAGCTCGGAGATCAGGTCGTCGGTCAATGCGTGCCGCCGGTGCGCGAGCATGTCGTCGATGTAGCTGTCGAGAGCATCCCAGGCGGTCAGGATCGCCGATGTTTCGTTGGCGGCATTCCAGCTGAAAGCCTTCAAGATGTCATCTGTCCAGCTGGAGAACAGTTCCCAGTCTTCGGGCGGTGCGCCTAGTAGCGCGCAGATGACCGGGATCGGGTATTGGCGGGCAATGTCGGTGACCACGTCGCAGCGCCCGTGGGCGCTGTGGCGGTCAACCAGTCCCGTGATGATGTCGACGATCGTCGTGCGCAGCCGTGGCGTCGCTTTGGGTGTGAAGGCTTTGCACACCAGTCGGCGTAGCCGGTGGTGTTCCTCCCCGTCGAGGCTGAGAATGTTGGCGGCGACGCGGTCCCAAAGCGGGCCAGAGGTGATGCCTTGCGCTGCAAGGAACATCCCTTGAGGCACCCGGAATCGCGGGTCGCGGAGCGCGGTGCGCACGAGATCGTAGGTCAGCAGCTCGGGCCCGTATGGCCCGATCGCGATCGGCGCCTTCTCGCGGGCCTGGCTGATGATTGCGTGGGCTTCGTCGGGGTGTTGAGCGTGTTCGTAGTTGATCGTCGGTAGTCCGGCATCGAAGACGCTTGGGCAGCTCGATCCGTCAACGGTTACGGTCATGGTGGTCCTCCTCGGTCGGGTCCTCGACTCGACTGTGGGGCTTCCGGAGCGCCAGATCATCGGGGAGAACTCGTAACTGAACGGGCCCGGTCTATAGGCGCGCATCGGCATGGTGTTTTGCCCTACGTGGTGCCCCCGGGTGGCGCGATGTTTCACCGAACCGACCGCTCAGCGACGTCGGGATACGGGTTTTCACTGATGTTTGCGGCTCCCTGCCCCGAGATGCTGGCTAGCATGACCGAAACTGATCCACGTGCGGACATGCCGCCGGTGAACTGGAGTGAGTTGGGCGTGGGCGAGCTGCCAACCGGAACGGTGACGCTGCTGCTCGCCGACGTCGAGGGCTCGACGCGGTTGTGGGAGACCCAACCGGAGGAGATGACGGCCGCCGTCGCACGCTTGGACCGCATGCTAGGAGACCTGCTCGCCGCCCACGGCGGGGTGCGGCCGGTCGAGCAGGGTGAGGGCGACAGCTTTGTGGTCGCGTTCGCCCGCGCGAGCGAGGCGGCTGCGTGCGCATTGGAGTTGCAGCGGGCGCCGCTGGCCCCGATCCGGTTGCGCATCGGTGTGCATACCGGAGAGGTGCAGCTGCGCGATGAGGGTAATTACGTTGGCCCGACGATCAACCGGACGGCGCGGCTGCGCGATCTCGCGCACGGCGGCCAGACGGTGCTCTCGGGCACCGCCGAGGATTTGGTTGTCGATACGCTTCCGGCCGACGCGTGGCTGACCGATCTCGGCAGTCACGAACTGCGCGGTGTCGCCCGTCCCGAACGGGTGGTGCAGCTGTGCCACCCCGATATCCGCAACGACTTCCCGCCGCTTCGGACGTCGAAACCCGTTGCCGCGGAGCATTTACCGGTGCAGCTCACCAGTTTTGTCGGCCGCGGCGCGGAGATTCACGATGTGCGGCAGACCCTCGTTGCCAACCGGCTGGTCACCTTGACCGGCGCCGGCGGTGCCGGTAAGACCCGTCTGGCCATACAGGTCGCGGGTCAGATGGCTACCGATTTCGGTGACGGAGTGTGGTATGTCGACCTGGCGCCGATCACCGACCCCGACCTGGTGCCAGTCGCGATGGTAGGTGCCCTCGGCCTGGCAGATCAGCCGAGCCGCTCCACAACAGAGACGCTCATCGGGTTCGTAAGAGATCGTCGGATGTTGGTGCTGCTGGACAACTGTGAACACCTTCTGGATGCGAGTGCTGCGCTGATCACCGCGCTGCTGAGCGCCTGTCCGCGGCTGACGCTGCTGGCAACGAGTCGTGAGCCGATCGGGGTCGCCGGCGAGGTGACTTGGCAAGTGCCGTCGCTCTCGTTGGACGACGAGGCCATCGAGCTGTTCGTCGACCGAGCGCGCCGGGTGCGATCCGGATTCACAGTCACCGACGACGACAACGACGCTGTGAAGGAGATCTGCCGTCGCCTCGACGGCATGCCGCTGGCCATCGAACTCGCCGCGGCCCGGGTGCGTGCGTTGACGCTCCACGAGATCGTCGACAGTTTGCACGACCGCTTCCGCTTGTTGACCGGTGGTTCCCGCACTTCGGTGCGTCGCCAACAGACACTGCATGCGTCGGTGGATTGGTCGCATGCGCTGCTGACCCAGCCCGAGCGAGTCTTGTTTCGCCGGCTTGCGCCGTTCATGGGTGGATTCGACCTCGCCGCCGCCCGTACCGTCGCCGGCGGCACCGAGGTCGAGCGCTACCAGGTCCTCGACCAACTCACTCTGCTCGTGGACAAGTCGCTGGTGGTGGCCGACGACACGGGCGGCCGAATGCGGTACCGGCTACTTGAAACCGTGCGCCAGTACGCCCTGGAAAAGCTCGGCGAATCCGGTGAAGCCGATACCGTGCGGGCGCGTCACCGCGATTACTACACCTTGATGGCTAGCCAGCTCGATGCCCCGGCGGCCAGCGGCCACCAGCAGCGTGTCGAGCAAGCTGAGAGCGAGATCGACAACCTGCGCTCGGCCTTCGCCTGGAGCCAGGAGAACTCAGACGTCGAGCGTGCGCTGCAGCTCGTGTCGTCACTGCAGCCGCTCTGGCTAGGGCGGGGCCGTATCCAGGAAGGACTGGCCTGGTACGACGCCATCCTCAGCGACGACACCGCGCACGGCATCGAGGTGGCGGCCGGGGTACGGGCGCGGGCGCTCGCCGACAAGGCCGCGCTCGCCACCCAGGTCGTCGCCGTCGACAGCCTCGATCAGGCCGAAGAAGCCCTGGCGATCGCGCGTGAAATTGGCGACCCGGCCCTGGTGGCCCGGGCGCTCACCGCCTGCGGAGGTATCGCCGCCTACAACACCGAGGTGGCTTCGCGCTACCTCGCCGAGGCGAACGAACTGGCCCGGGGCCTCGGCGACCAAGGGATGTTGAGCGAGATCCTCGGCTTTCAGGCGTACGCCGCATTCATCGCGGGTGACCCGATCGCCGCGCGTGCGGCCGGTGAAGAAGGACGCGACCTCGCCGAGTCGATCGGTGACCGGCCGGCCGCGTTTCGCTGTCGCTGGAGCCTCGGTTTGGCACAGTGGATGCAGGGCGAGTTGGCCGGGGCCGTCGCACAGTTTCGCGGCGCGGCTGCCGACGCCGAGACCAATCACGACGCTGTCGGGACGGCGGCAATGCTGTTCTGCCAGGGCATGGTGTTGGCGTACCACGGTGACACCAGTGCGGCGCGAGCCGCGGCCGACGCGGCGATCGAGGCCGCAGCGGAGATCGGTGGGTTCATTGAGGGCTTTAGCTACGCGGCGTTAGCTACGGCGAGCCTGGCCGCAGGTGATGTAGCGGCCGCGGCCGATGCGAGCGAGGCGGCCTCGCAGCGGTTGAGTGCCCAGCTGGGGGTGGTGAATATCAACCCAGTAGCGCAGGTTGCCCTTGCGCGTGGTGATCTGGTCGCGGCCCGCCGCTGGGCGGACGATGCCGTCTCGGTGATGAGGGGCTGGCACCTAGCGGTGGCGCTGACGACGCGTGCGCGGGTTGCGATCACACAAGGCGAGCCGGAGCAGGCCGATCGCGACGCCTACCGGGCGCTCGCGTGCGCCGCCGACGTCGAGGCGCATCTGGCTCTCCCCGATACTGTCGAATGCCTGGCAACGCTGGCCGGCGCCGCCGACAGTCACCGAGAAGCCGCGCGACTATTCGGCGCGGCGCAGGCCCTGCGGGAACGCATGGGTGCGGTCCGGTTCAAGATCTATGACGCCGGGCACGATGCCGCGGTCGCGACGCTTCGTAATGCATTGGGCGCAGCCGACTTCGAGTCTGCACGGGCCGAGGGCGCCGCGCTGTCCACCGGCAAAGCGATCGCCTACGCCCAACGCGGCCGCGGCGAGCGCAAACGCCCGGCCAGCGGCTGGGCATCGCTGACGCCAACCGAACTGGACGTCGTCCGGCTCGTCAGTGCGGGCTTGGGCAACAAGGACATCGCCACAAGGCTTTTCGTCTCACCACGCACCGTCGAAACCCACCTCACTCATGTCTACACCAAGCTGGGCCTGGCTTCGCGCGTCCAACTTGCCCAAGAGGCAGCACGTCACGCCTGACCGATGGGGCGGCCAAGCCTTTCGACGGGGTCGGATTATCGGGCCACTGACAACTACCGGTGTTGCATCGACTTCGCGTACCCGCGTCGCAGCCGACGGTGTTACCGGATCGCAAGGTGCGTCACTGTTCTCACTGCTTTGGGGGTTTATTGGTGGGTGCAGTTGGCGGCGTAGCGGGCTGGCGGCTGGTAGCCCAGGGCGGAGTGGGGGCGGTGGTGGTTGTATTGATACTTCCAATCGCCGATGACGACGCGGGCGTGCGCCAGTGACCAGAAGATGTTGATGTTGAGGCATTCGTCGCGGACCCTGCTGTTGAAAGATTCGATATAGCCATTGCGCCACGGCTGGCCTGGCGGGATGAACGCCAGTAATAGGCGATCACCGGCCCAGTCGGCCATCGCTGCGCAGGCCAGCTCGGGCCCGTTGTCACAACGCAGCACAGCGGGGTAACCGCGTTGGGTGGCCAGCCGGTCCAGCTCATCGATCAGGACATCGGCGGTGACGGAGCGTTCAACCAGCCCGCCCAAGCATTCGCGGGTGTGCTCATCAACGATCGACACGATCTTGACCGGGCGCCCGTCGGTGGTGGCGTCGAATTGAAAGTCCACTGCCCACACCCGATTCGGCGCATCGGCAACCACGATCCCGGCCGTGGTGCTGGCGCCGAGGCGTTTGCGGCGGCGGCGCTGCGGCACCCGCAGGCCCTCTTCGCGCCATAAGCGTTGCAGGCGTTTGTGGTTGACATACCAGCCGTTGGCGCGGGCGCAATGGTAGGCGCGGCGAAACCCCCACCGGGGATGCTCTTTGGCCCACAAGCGCAGCCACGCCCTCAAAGCGGCATCCGGGTCTCCCGGCGTCTGGCTGGCTGGGCGGTGACGCTGGGTGGTGCGGTGTTGCCCGGTGACCCGGCAGGCGAACCGCTCACTGACCTGCATCACCCGCATCAGGTGGTGCACGGCGGCTCGCCGGAGCTCCGGGCTCAGAAGTTTCCCTGGGCGATCTCCTTGAGCGCGGCCTTCTCTAGCTCCGCCTCGGCCAACAGCCGCTTGAGCGTGGCGTTCTCCCGCTCCAGATCCTTGAGCCGCTTGACGTCGTCGGCCTTGAGCCCGCCGAATTGATTGCGCCAGCGATAGTAGGTCTGCTCGGAGACCTGCAGCTCGCGGCACACGTCGGCAATCTCCTTGCCCTCGGCCAGCATACGATCCGCCTGGGTTAGCTTGCGCACCACCTGCTCGGGCGTGTGTCGTTTCCTCGTTGCCATCGGGATCGTCCTTCCTTCCCACAAACATGGGCGGCAAGACTCTCACTCAACGTTGATCTGTCCCCGTCGTTTTGAGCCGTGGTTATGCGAGTTGAGGGACGGAATAGGTGGATGTCCAGAGCGTCTCGTACTC
>JBAWAV010000655.1:0-7933 GCA_049589475.1 Mycobacterium sp. | reverse complement strand
ATAACGTACTTGCCGAAAAAGAGAATGCCAATACCGCACGTCTGACCAGCCCGAATGCGCTACTTCCGGCAGAGAATCTCGCCGTGCGGAATGGAAAGCCAGCCGTCTGGCGCGGCTGCCCAGTCTCGCCACGCCGACGAGATCTCCTCGAGTTCGGCGGCGGTGGCCATGCCCGATTCGACCAGTTGTCGCGCCAGCGCCGATTCCACGATCCGGTCGGCCCACATCCCGCCCCACCACTCGCGGGTCTCCGGTGTCGCGAAGCACCACAGGCTGCCGCCGGGCGTGACGTCGTCGAAGCCGGCCTGTTGGGCCCATGACAGCAGCCGCCGTCCGGCGTCGGGTTCGCCGCCGTTGGCCCGCGCCGCCGACGCGTACAACGCCATCCACCGGTCCAGCTCCGGCAACTGCGGGAACCAGACGAACCCGGCGTAGTCCGCGTCGCGAGCGGCGACGAGGCCACTGGGCTTACACACCCGTCGCATCTCGCGAAGCGCCTGCACCGGATCGGCGACGTGCTGCAGTACCTGATGCGCGTGCACCACCTCGAAGGTGTCGTCGGGCAGGTCCAGGGCGTGCACGTCACAGGTCGCGAAGTCGACGTTGGACTGGGCCCGCGCCCGCGCCTCGGCGCGCGCCAAATCCAAAGCGCCATCGGTCTGCTCGACCGCGGTGACCCGTCCGGGTGCGACGCGGGCGGCCAGGTCGACGGTGATGGTCCCCGGGCCGCAACCCACGTCGAGCACCGACATACCCGGTCGCAGATGCGGCAGTAGATAACCCGCGGAGTTTTCCGCGGTGCGTACCCGATGTGCGCGCAACACAGTTTCGTGATGCCCGTGGGTGTAGACGGCCTTAGCGGTCATTGCGTACCTCCCGTGCGATCAGTCAACAGATTACGGGAGCTGTTTCATAATACGAAACGAGCGTCTCAAATAATGAGATTCGTTTAGTCGACCGGGACGCTGAGAATCGGCCGCTGCGTCCCCGCGCCAGGACCGTCGAAGTGCCACCACTCACCGGAGTACACCGACAACCCGCCGGCACTCATCGCCTCCCGCAGCCGGGCCCGGTTGGCCTGTGCGGCGGCGCTTACCCCGTCGGTGGCCAATGCCGTTGCCCGCGGCGAGAAGTCGTCGAAGTCAGTGCCCATGTCGACGAGGCAGTGCGGGCACTTCATGGCGGGGTCTGCCAGCGTCACGTCGACCGAACGTCCCGCCTCGTGGCTCTTCGCATACGGCCCGGGCTTGGCCACCCAGGCCGGATTCGGCACCACCTGGAACATCTTGACCTGCACGTCATGAGGCCGATAGCAGTCCCAAAACACCAGCACATTCCCCTGCGAGGCAAGTGTTTTCGCCGCCACCGCGAGTGCGGGGGCCATGGATTCGTGAACCAGGCAGCGGGCATCGGCGGGATACAGCTGCACGTGGGTGAAGTTGTTCGTCGTCGCGTAGCGAAGGTCGATCAGCGCGTTCGGGACCACCGAGCGCACGTCGACGAATCCCGCCTCGCGTGCCGCGGTGCTCAGCGGCGGCACGTCGGCGTAGGCATATGCGCCGCCGCCGAAGACGACGAGAAACAGCGCAGTCAGGAAACGAACGACAGCCATGGGTCTCAGTCTGCCGTCATCGGGCAGCTTTCAGCTCCAGTCGATGGCGGCCGCGCGCTCCCGGACGCCCTCCACCCTGGCCGCGACTTGCGCGGCCACCGACCGCAGTTCGTGTTCCATGGTCTTGGCCAGCGATTCGGCTTCGGCAACGATCTGCTTGAGCAGGTCGCGGTGGTCCTCGATCATCGTGATGGTCGCGTTCCTGATGGCCACCACCGCCGAGCCTCGCGCCTCCGACGGAGAGAAGCCGCCGGACAGCAGCGGAGGCAGGGTCTGACGTTCGAAATCTGTCATGTCGCGGGACAGGTGGACGTTGAAGGTCGCTCGGTACGGATCCCGATCGTCGAATTCAACACTGCATATTTTCAGTGGGTCCATGGGCGCTCCTCTTGCCGGCGTGACGCCGAATTACATTCCTGTAGTTTACCTAGCTTTCCCGGTGCGTGCGAAAACCGGATTTATGCTGGCGAGGCCGTCAAAGGAGACGCCATGACAGTCGGTACCGCTTCGCCGAACGTTTTCGATGCCGATCTGCCGACGCTGAGCTACAGCCCCGATGAATCTCCCGCCGAGGTGTATCCGCGATTCCAAGCGGCCCAACTGCAGGCACCCGTCGCGATCGGGCCGCTGGGCCCCGAAGTGCTCTCCTACCAATTGGTGCGTTCCGTGCTGCGGGACAACCGGTTCCAGATCCCGCCCGGCATCGTCCTGCAGGCACAAGGCGTGACCGCGGGTCCGTTGTGGGACAAGGTCATCAACAGCCTGCTGTGCGTGGAGGGTGATACGCACCGCCGGTTACGCGGCCTGTGTTCCAAGGCGTTCACCCCGCGAACGGTTGCGCGCCTGCACGACGCCATGGTCGGGGTGATGAACGATCTCGTCGACGAGGTCGTCGACGCCGGGCGCTGCGACGTCGTCGCCGACATCGCGCGGCCCTACCCCGTCCCCATCATCTGCGCGTTGCTCGGCGCCCCCCGCGAAGACTGGCAGCGGTTCTCGTCGTGGGCCGACGACATCTTCAAAGCCTTCAGCTTCACCGCCGACATCCGACAACTCGAGCCCATCGTCATGCGGGCATGGCACGAGCTCGACGACTACGTCGACGACATGGTCGCCCAGCGCCGGCACAACCTGACCGACGACCTGCTCTCCGACCTGATCCGCGCCGAGGATGACGGGGATCGCCTGGACGCCGCCGAATTGCGCATGCTCGCGGGCGGTCTCCTGCTGGCGGGCACCGACACCACCCGCAACCAGGTGGCCGCTTCGGTGCAGGTGCTGTGCGAACACCCGGACCAGTGGGAACTGCTCAGACAAGATCCCGGCCTGGCCATGCCCGCGGTGGAAGAAACGATGCGCCACTCGCCTATCGCGGGCGGAACCCTGCGCCTGGTGGTCGACGACGTCGAGCTCGGCGGCTACATCTTCCCGGCGGGCACCATGGTGCTGGTCAACACCGCTGCCGCCAACCGGGATCCGACCGTCTACGACAACCCGGATCGCGTCGACATCACCCGCGAAGGGGCGCCGGCGATATTGACCTTCGGCGGTGGCGTGCACTACTGCCTGGGCGCCAACCTCGCCAGGCGCGAGATCGCCGAGGCACTGAATGTATTGACGGCCCGACTGCGCAACCCGCGGCGCGCCGGACCGGCGCCGTGGAAACCCGTCGTGAGCCTGAGCGGGCCGTTGACGCTGCCCATTGAATTCGACCAACTCTGAAGTGGCCAGGGCCGGGATCGAACCGGCGACCTTCCGCTTTTCAGGCTGAGGCGAAGTCAGAAGCGAAATGTTTGTGCTGGTCAGGTGGACGCGAAGCCTGCAATCAGACGCGTTTGATGAGCTCGTCTGATGCGTTGGCCCCGTGAAATCGCCCACTTCTCCCCAGCTGGCCCAGTCACCCAGACCTTGTTTTGGGTGGCGAAGCAGGACGTAGCGCGCCCTCGCTCGTGGCGAGTTCAGGCCATCCTGCTGATGAACGTCAAGTGACGAGAACGCCAAATCCCCCCCAGCGCCTTGACCTTTCATCAATAGCTCAGTAGAAATTAACTTAATTATGATTGAGTTATCTTCGGAGGCAATGCGGCGGGTGCAAACCCATGCCGCCCTGGCTGACCCCGGTCGGCTGGTGATTGTCGATCGGCTGCTACTCGCGGACGCGTCGCCCTCGGAGCTTCAAAGCGAGCTGTCGATGTCATCTAGCCTGATCGCCCACCACGTGGGGGTTCTCGAGGGCGCGGGAATCGTGCGTCGAGTCCGTTCAGAAGGAGATCGTCGTCGTAGCTATCTGCAACTGATCCCCGAGTCGCTGGATTTGTTGGTGCCGACGGCGGCGTGGCATGCCAAGCGAGTGGTGTTTGTCTGCACCCAGAATTCGGCGCGAAGCCAGTTGGCCGTGGCGGTGTGGAATCGCCGTAGCCCGTTGCCGGCGACCTCGGCTGGGATTCATCCGGCCGCTGAAGTACACCCGTCGGCGGTGGCTGCGGCGACGCGCCGCGGGCTGCCGATGCGCCCCCACCCCCCGCGCCGCCTCGATGACGTCGTCAAGCCCAACGACGTGATTATTGCCGTGTGCGACAACGCCCACGAAGAACTGCCGCCCGACAGACGGCGCCTGCACTGGTCCATTCCCGACCCCGTGCGTACGGGCCGGGCTGACGCGTTCGACCGAGCCCTCGATGAGCTGATCTTCCGCATCGATCACTTGGCCCCCACCCCGGACCCACACTAGCAATGGCGCTGCGATGGCCGATAACAGCGGCCCGGCGATCAAAACCGCTGCGCGCCTTCAGGACTCCACCAAAACCACCCAGCAATAGCGCAATGCGCCGACGACCGGAGGAAACCACCATGTGCACTTCATCGAAGCGATCTTGCGCCGCGCTAAGCTTGCTGGCGGCCACCGCGCTGACGCTGTCGGCATGCGCCAGCGAAAAATCAATACCCTCGTACGCCAGCTCGGCGAAAGTGGATTGCGGTGGCAAACAGACGTTGAAGGCCAGCGGCTCCACCGCGCAGGCCAATGCGATGACCCGGTTTGTCAAAGCCTACGAGAAAGCCTGCCCCGAGCAGACGCTGAGCTACACCTCCAACGGCTCTGGTGCCGGGGTAAGTCAATTCCTCTCAGGCCAAACCGATTTCGGTGGCTCGGACTCGCCGCTAGCTGGCGACGAGTACGGCAAGGCCAAGCAGCGATGTGGCTCGGATGCCTGGAACCTACCGGTGGTGTTCGGTCCTTTGGCGATCACCTACAACCTCTACAAAGACACGCTGGTCCTCGACGCCCCAACGCTGGCGAAGATCTTCAACGGCACGATCACCCGATGGGACGACCCCGCGATCACGGCGCTCAACGCGTCGATGCCCTCGGAGCCAATAACCGTGGTCTACCGCAGCGACGCGTCGGGCACTACCGACAACTTCCAGCGGTATCTCGACGCCGCCTCTAACGGCGCGTGGGGCAAGGGCACCGGCAAGGTGTTCAACGGCGGCGTCGGTCAGGGCGCCCAAGGAAACGAGGGCACGTCGGCCAAGATCAGGGACACCGAGGGTGCGATCACCTACAACGAATGGTCGTTCGCCCAGGAGCAGCGGCTGTTCGCCGCCAAAATCGTGACCTCGGCCGGGCCGCATCCGGTGGCGATCAACGCCGACACCGTCGGCAAGGCCATCGCTGGCGCGACCATCGCCGGCCACGGCAACGACTTGGTGTTAAACATCTCGTCGTTCTACAAGCCGACTCAGCCGGGCGCCTACCCGATCGTGCTGGCGACCTACGAACTGGTGTGCTCGAAATACTCTGACCCACAGACCGCGACAGCGGTACGGGCGTTTCTGCAGTCGACCGTCGGGCCGGGCCAGGTCAACCTGGAGGACTACGGATATTTCCCGTTACCCGACCAGTTCCAGTCGAAAGTGCTCAGCGCCATCAGCGCCATCAGCTGAGAGGCGCATTCGTCGCCGAATCCAAGCGGTGCATCGGCGCATCGCCAGTGCAGTAGCCAGGACACATCAGGAGCCGCGCCCGCATGACAGCTCGCCATATCGTCGCTATCGGTGGCAGTGACGCCGGCATCAGCGCGGCGCTGCGCGCCCGCGAACTAGACCCCACCACCGACGTCACCGTGGTTGTCGCCGACGCCTATCCCAACTTCTCCATCTGCGGCATCCCTTATTACGTCTCCGGTGAAGTGACCCACTGGACCAACCTGGCCCATCGCACCGCCGCCGACCTAGCCGCCACGGGCATGCGGGTACTCACCGACACCCGCGCCACCGGCATCAATGGCGAGGAACACACCCTCGACGTCCTCGATTCCACCGGGGCCCCACAACAGCTGTCCTACGACGCCCTGATCGTGGGCACCGGCGCCATCAGTGCCCGCCCACCCATCCACGGGCTCAGCGGCCCCGACGCGCTCGGCCCCGCCGACGGGGTGCACCTACTGCACTCCATGGGCGACACCTTCGCTGTCATGGAATCCCTGCAGCAACGCAACCCCGCCACCGCGGTGATCGTCGGTGCCGGCTACATCGGCCTGGAGATGGCTGAAGCCCTCACCTACCGCGGCATCCACGTCACCCAGATCGAAGCCCTGCCCGAAGTTCTGCCCACCGTCGACCCCGGCCTCGGCGCTCTCGTGCACGCCGAACTCGAACGCCACGGTGTCGAAGTCCTCACCGACACCGCTGTCGAAGCCATCACCCGCACCGACACCAGCGCACTCAATATCTGGGCCAGCCATCACGGCCAACCCATCTCGCGCACAATCGATCTCATCCTCGTTGTCGTCGGAGTCCGGCCTGACACGGAGCTGGCCGCCGACGCCGGCGCACACCTCGGCGTCAAAGGCACTATCGCTGTCGACGAAGCGATGCGTACCAACCTGCCCGACATCTTCGCCGCCGGCGACTGCGTACACACCCACCACCGGCTCCTTTGCATCACCTGGCTGCCACTGGGTACCACCGCGCACAAACAAGGCCGCGTCGCCGGAGAGAACGTGCTCGACGGCCACGCCCACTTCGCGGGCAGCCTGGGCACCCAAGTCGTCAAGGTCTTCGACCTCGTCGCCGCCCGCACTGGCCTCCGCGAACACGAAGCCCTCGCCGCGAACCGCGGCTGGACGCCCGTCACCAGCGAATCGAGTCCGGACGACCATAAGGCCTACTACCCAGGAGCCACCTCCGTCCACATCCGCATCACCGGCGATCAGCACAATGGTCGCCTCCTTGGCGCCCAACTCGTGGGACACCGTGGTGCCGAAATCGCCAAACGCGTCGACACCTATGCCACCGCCCTCTTTCACGAGATGACCGTCGACAGCCTCAGCGAGCTCGACCTGTCCTACACGCCGCCACTCGGATCACCTTGGGACGCAACCCAAATAGCAGCCCAAGCATGGGTGCGCGAACACTCGCCCGCCCCGGCCCCTCACCGTGTAGCCAACATCCGCGGAGAATCGAGTTCCACACGTGCGCATTAATACGTGCGAGAAATTCAATCGATCGCTACATAGCCGACGCACCAGGACCGCGCTCATCGTCGGCGCCGTGGTGCTCGTCGCGATCATTGCGGCCGCCGTAGGGATCCCGGCCCTCATCGCACACCACAACCACAAATCCCGCCAGTCCGTGCTGCCGTTCACGGGCCTCAAGGGCCCTACCGCTGTGGCGGTGGACAGCGCCGGTGACGTCTACGTCGTCGACGAACTCACCAGCCAGGTGCTGAAGCTGGCGGCAGGGTCGACCGACCTGCTCGTGCTGCCGGTTGAAGCCCCCAGCCCTGACAACCCAACCTTCATGACCTCCGACCCCTCCGGTGTGGCGGTGGACAGCGCCGGCGACGTCTACGTCGCCGAAAGCCACAACAACCGGGTGCTGAAACTGGCGGCGGGCTCCACGACGCCGGCCGTGCTGCCGTTCACTGATCTCAACGAGCCCAAAGGTGTAGCTGTCGACAGCGCTGGCGATGTCTATGTTGCCGACCGAGGTAGCAGCCGGGTACTGAAGCTGGCGGTAGGGTCCACGACGCCGGCCGTGCTGCCTTTCAGCGATCTCGAATACATCAATGGTGTGGCAGTGGACCGCGCCGGCGACGTCTATGTCGCCGACAGTGGCAACAACCGGGTGCTGAAACTCGCGGCGGGGGCCACCACCCAGAACGTGCTGCCGTTCACCAAGCTCAACGGACTTGGGGGTGTCGCGGCCGACGCCGCCGGTGACGTTTATATAGCCGACCGGGGCAATAGTCGGGTGCTGAAACTGCCGGCGGGGACCACCACCCAGAACGTGCTGCCGTTCAGCGAACTCAACGATCCC
>JBAWAV010000654.1:0-7032 GCA_049589475.1 Mycobacterium sp. | reverse complement strand
TCGACGAGGCCACCTTCGATGAGCTGTTCGCCGCCAACGTCCGCAGTGCTTACCAGCTGGTCGCCGCTTTGGCGCCGGGCATGGCCGAGCGAGGTCACGGCAGCATCGTCAGCGTCGACAGCATGGCTGGCCGCGTCGGCCTCTCGGGTGCTGCTGCTTACGGCGCGACGAAGGCGGCGCTGACGGCGATGAGCCGAGCATGGGCCGCCGAGTACAGCCCCGCGGGTGTGCGGGTCAACACCGTCGCGCCCGGCCCCGCCTACACCGGCGGCGCCGACGAGGAGCTGATCACCGGATTGGGCGCCACCACCTTGCTCGGCCGCGCGGCCCAGCCGAAGGAAATCGCCGAGGCGATCGCGTTCCTGGCTTCCGACAAGGCCAGCTACATCACCGGCGCGGTGATCCCGGTCGACGGCGGACGCAGCGCCATCTGAGCCTTCGAAGCTAGAGAGGGAACTGACCATGACTGACACCTATGTACCCAGCCCGAGCGAGGGGGTCGCCGACCAAGTGGCCCGCTACGAAGCGAGCGATGGCACCGACGGCGGCACGCTGGAAGGCCGTCCAGTGGTCATCCTGACCACGGTCGGCGCCCGCAGCGGCGCGATCCGCAAGAACCCGGTGATGCGTATTCCTCACGGCGACAGCTACATCGCCGTGGCATCGTATGCCGGCGCCGCCACCGATCCGGCGTGGTATCGCAACCTGATCGCACATCCTGAGCTGTGGGTGCAGGACGGGGCGGTGAAGAGCCGATTCCTGGCCCGTGAGGTGTTCGGCGAGGAGAAGACGCACGCTTGGGCCGTCGCCGAACAGTTCTGGCCGCACTTCCCCGAATACCGCGCCAAGGCCCGCGCCCGGGAGATTCCGATCCTCGTCTTGGAGCCGGTCGGGGATGAGCAGTCGTGAAAACGGACGTCAAGCAATCTGCTCGTGAGCGACTGCTGGCGGCGGCCAACGACCTCTTCTACGCCGAGGGGGTGCAGTCCGTCGGCATCGACCGGGTGATTGAGCACGCGGGGGTGGCCAAGGCCTCGCTCTACAACACCTTCGGCAGCAAGGAGAACCTGGTCCAGGCCTACCTGGAGAGTCGGCACGAAGCGACCCTGGAGAGGCTGCGGGGCAGCGTTGCACGGCACCGCGATCCCAGGCAGCGGCTGCTGGCGGTGTTCGACGCCCAAGCCGAGATGTTCGCCGAACCGAGTTTTCATGGGTGCGCGTTCATCACGGCCAGCGCCGAAGCGCCTGACGGCGGGTTGATCCGACTGGCCGCCGACCAGTACCGCGCCGAAATTCGCGGCCTGCTGACCGATCTCGCCCGCGACGCCGGCGCATCGGAACCCGCAACGCTGGGTCGGCAGCTGCAACTGGTGTACGACGGCGGTGGGCTGGCCGCCCAGATGGATCGCGATCCGGATGTCGCCGCCGCGGCGAAAGCTGCCGCGACACAGCTTCTCGACGCCGCCACGCGCTGATGGTCCTGCTCGACTGCCGGAGAGAAATTGGCTGGTGGTCGACCACTAGACTGGTAGCGATATTCGGGCCAAGAGACACTAACGATAGAGGTCACAGTGGATAGCGCGGCGCACAACGGCACTGGGCGGACGGGAACCGCGCGGGTCAAGCGCGGCATGGCCGAGATGCTCAAGGGCGGCGTGATCATGGACGTCGTCACACCGGAGCAGGCTCGCATCGCCGAGGGCGCCGGCGCTGTCGCGGTGATGGCGCTGGAGCGCGTACCCGCCGACATCCGCGCTCAGGGTGGGGTATCGCGGATGAGCGACCCCGACATGATCGAGGGCATCATCTCCGCGGTCACCATTCCGGTGATGGCCAAGGCACGGATCGGGCACTTCGTGGAGGCGCAGATCCTGCAGAGCCTCGGCGTGGACTACGTCGACGAGTCCGAGGTCCTGACCCCGGCCGACTACACCCACCACATCGACAAGTGGAAGTTCACTGTGCCGTTCGTCTGCGGTGCGACGAATCTGGGTGAGGCGCTGCGGCGGATCAACGAAGGCGCGGCGATGATTCGCTCCAAGGGCGAGGCCGGCACCGGTGACGTGTCCAACGCGACCACCCACATGCGCGCCATCGGCGGGGAGATCCGCCGGCTGGGCTCACTGTCTGACGACGAATTGTACGTGGCGGCAAAGGAACTCGCCGCGCCCTACGAGCTCGTCGTCGACGTGGCCAGGGCCGGCAAGTTGCCGGTCACCCTGTTCACCGCGGGCGGTATCGCCACGCCGGCCGACGCCGCGATGATGATGCAGCTAGGCGCCGAGGGGGTGTTCGTCGGCTCGGGGATCTTCAAGTCCGGGGATCCGGCGCACCGTGCGGCGGCGATCGTCAAGGCGACCACCTTCTACGACGACCCCGACGTTTTGGCCAGGGTGTCGCGCGGACTCGGCGAGCCGATGGTCGGCATCAACGTGGAGGAGCTTGCGGCACCGCATCGGCTGGCCGAACGCGGCTGGTAAGAAAATTCCGTGTCGATCGAAAAGATCCTCGATCTCGAGCAACTCGAGGTCAACATTTACCGCGGTAGCGTCTTCAGCCCGGACCAGGGCAACTTTCAGCGCACCTTCGGTGGTCAGGTGGCGGGCCAGTCGCTGGTTTCGGCAGTGCGCACGGTCGATCCGCATTTCTTGGTGCACTCGCTGCACGGTTACTTCATCCGGCCCGGAGATTCCTCGGCGCCAACGATTTTCATCGTCGAGCGGCTGCGCGACGGTGGGTCGTTCTGCACACGCCGGGTCAACGCGATCCAGCACGGCCAGACGATCTTCTCCATGTCGGCGTCGTTTCAGACCGACCAGGAGGGTGTCCACCACCAGGACGTGATGCCCTCGGCGCCACCACCGGACGACCTGCCGGGACTGAAGTCGATGAAGGTGTTCGACGACGCCGGGTTCAGGCAGTTCCAGGAGTGGGACATCCGGATCGTGCCGCGCGATCAACTGCACACGCTGCCCGGCAAGGCAGCGCAACAGCAGGTGTGGTTCCGACACCGCGATCCGCTGCCCGACGACCCGGTGCTGCACATCTGCGCGCTGGCCTACATGAGCGACCTCACGCTGTTGGGATCAGCGCAGGTGACCCATCTCGATGAGCGTGAGCACCTGCAGGTGGCCTCGCTCGACCACGCGATGTGGTTCATGCGGGTATTCCGCGCCGACGAGTGGCTGCTCTATGACCAGTCCTCGCCATCGGCCTGCGGCGGTCGCTCGCTGTGCCAGGGCAAGATCTTCAACCAGTACGGTGAAATGGTCGCTGCCGTCATGCAGGAGGGGCTGACTCGCTTCCCGAGCGAGCACAAGTGAGCGCCGTGCGCGTCGGGGTGCTGGCGCTGCAGGGCGACACCCGCGAACACCTCGCGGCGCTGCGCGACTGCGGAGCCGAATCGATGCCGGTGCGCCGCTCGGATGAGTTGGACGCCGTGGACGGGCTGGTGCTTCCCGGTGGCGAGTCAACCACGATCAGCCATCTGCTACGCCAGGGCGATCTGCTCGAACCGCTGCGCGCCAGGCTGGCCGCCGGGCTTCCCGCCTACGGCGCCTGCGCCGGCATGATCTTGTTGGCCAGCGAAATTCTCGACGCCGGGACGGCCGGGCGCGAGGCCATTCCGTTAGGCGGTATCGATATCACGGTGCGGCGCAATGCCTTTGGACGCCAGATCGACTCATTCGAAGGAGACGTCGCGTTTTCCGGGTTCGACGATCCGGTGCACGGGATCTTCATCCGGGCGCCGTGGGTGGAGCGCGTCGGCGACGGTGTGCAGGTGCTGGCCTCGGCCGCCGGCCACCCCGTCGCAGTGCGTCAAGGGCCGGTGCTGGCCACGTCGTTTCATCCCGAGATCACCGGCGATCGTCGTATTCACCGGCTGTTCGTCGACATCGTCAACGGAGCGGCATAACGCCTCGAGTTCGACCGGGCGCGGGCAACGCCCAGCGGATTCCGCCGACCAGGACGCGTCCGACGCCGCGCACGACAGTGAGCTCCACGGGCGGGAAGTACGGCAGCAATAGCGGTATGCGCGCCCACAACGGCAGCATCGCGACCGCGGTCGCCGTCAGCGCGCCGTACGGCGCCCGGGCCGCCAACGGGAGTGGCGGCGTCAGCAGAAGGAATCGCGCCGCGTCGCGGGCTGCCGGCGTGCTGCGCAACTCCGGTCGAAACGCGTCAAGGCGTCGGGCCAGCTCTCGTTCGGTGCGCGGCGGGTCGGGCACGCCGAGCCGACTTGCGATCTCGGCCATGTCCGCGACGTAGGCGTCCCGACCGGCCCGGTCCAGTGGGGCGGCGCCATAAAGCTGGTAGGCACGCAGAAAACTGTCGGTTTCTGCGACGTGCACCCACTCCAACAGGTGCGGGTCGGTGGCCGTATACGACCGTCCGTCGGCCGCGATCCCGTGGACCCGCCGATGGATTCCGCGGACGCGATCGACGGCGCGCTGCGCGTCGATCGCGGACCCGAACGTGGTTTCCGCCAGGAAGGTGCTGGTTCGCTGCAGCCGTCCCCACGGATCATCGCGGTAGTTGGAATGCTCAGCGACTCCGGTCATCGCCAGGGGATGCAGCGACTGCAACAGCAAAGCCCGCAATCCGCCGACGAACATCGAGGCGTCGGCGTGGACGCGACGGATCGGACGGTCTTCGGCGAACCATCGTGGCCCCGGGGTGTGGTGGATGCGTTCACGTTCTTTCGGGCCGTCGGGCCCGGCGACCATTTCGAACAGGCTGCTGCCGAGCGCGTCCCGTGCCGCTTTCAGCGTGTTTTTCGCCGTCACCGTCTCCACGGTAACTCAGCGTTTGAAGTCGGGCGCTGAGGTGTAAAGCCTGACCATGGATTTCGACGGGCCCGTACGCACCTGGCGCGATATTCCGGGCTGGTTTCAGTGGCGTCGTCACCAGGAGCAAGCCGCGGCGCATTTTCCCGACGGGAGCCGCTTCGTCGAGGTGGGCTGCTACCTGGGGCGCAGTATCTGTTCATTGGGCGAGGTGGTGTGTGAGGCGGGGCTCGACATCGGGATCGTCGGCGTCGACACCGCGCGGGGCAGCGGGCCCGAGGGCCGCGGTAACACCGACGCGCACGGGCCCGCAGTCGACCACGGCGGTGGAACGTTCGCAGGCTTGTTGCACCGCAACATCATTGACTGCGGCCTGGCCGACACCATCCAGCTGGTCATCAGTGACTCTGTCGCGGCCGCCGCTTTCTTCGCGAACGGTTCGCTGGCCTGGGTGCACATCGATGCGCGTCACGACTACGAGAGCGTCGTCGCCGATATCAAGGCGTGGGCACCTAAGGTCATGCCGGGCGGCTGGCTCTCCGGTGATGACTATCAGCCCGACTCGTGGCCCGGGGTGGTACGCGCGGTCAGTGACACCCTGCCCGATGCGGGTTCGTGGGAGTCGATGCAGTGGCGGTGGATCAAACCGGGGTAAGTGGGGCGTGACTGCTACCTAGTATCGGTTGGCATGCGATCTCACCGCGAGCGAATGCTGAGCGGTGACCTGTACCAGGCGGACGATCCGGACCTGGTCGCCAGCCGCGCAGCGTGCCAGCGCATGCTGGGCCGCCTCAACTCAACGGACGACGTCCACGAACGACAACAACTGCTGCGAGAGCTGCTCGGGTCGCTGGGGGACGGTTCGTCGATCCTGCCGCGATTCCTGTGCGACTACGGCACGCAGATCAGCATCGGCGCCAACACCTTCGTGAACTACGACGCGATCCTGCTGGATTGCGCGCCCATCGTGATCGGCGACAATGCCTCGATCGGCCCGCGCGCACAGTTCCTCACGCCGCTGCACCCCATCGACGACCACGACGCACGACGCAACGGCTGGGAGTCGGCCTCGCCGATCACCGTCGGCGACAACGTCTGGCTGGGCGGCGGCGTCATCGTATGCGCCGGGGTCACGATCGGAGACGACACCGTCGTCGGCGCAGGTAGCGTCGTCACGCGGGACGTGCCCGACCACGTGCTGGCGGTGGGAAGCCCTTGCCGGGTCATCCGGGATATCCCGTAGTCGGCTCCACGTAGACTCGTCAAGCAAACTTTTCTAGAGCAGCAGAAGAGGTAGTCAGTAGATGAGCGGCCATTCCAAGTGGGCCACCACCAAGCACCAGAAGGCCGTCAAAGATGCGCGCCGAGGCAAAGAGTTCGCCCGGCTGATCAAGAACATCGAGGTGGCCGCCCGCACCGGTGGCGGCGACCCGGCCGGTAACCCGACGCTGTACGACGCGATCCAGAAGGCCAAGAAGACGTCGGTGCCCAACGACAACATCGAGCGCGCCCGCAAGCGCGGCGCCGGTGAGGAAGCCGGCGGCGCCGACTGGCAGACGATCATGTACGAGGGGTACGGCCCCAACGGGGTCGCCGTGCTGATCGAATGCCTGACCGATAACCGCAACCGTGCCGCCGGCGAGGTCCGCGTCGCGATGACCCGCAACGGCGGCAATATGGCCGACCCCGGCTCGGTGTCCTACCTGTTCTCCCGCAAGGGCGTGGTGACGCTGGAAAAGAACGGCCTGAGCGAGGACGACGTGTTGGCCGCTGTTCTGGAGGCCGGTGCCGAAGACGTCAGCGATCTCGGCGAGAGCTTCGAAGTCGTCTCTGAGCCAACCGATCTCGTCGCGGTGCGCACCGCATTGCAGGACGCCGGCATCGACTACGAGTCGGCGGAGGCAAGTTTTCAGCCATCGGTCAGCGTGCCCGTTGACGTCGACGGCGCCCGCAAGGTGTTCAAACTCGTTGACGCGCTGGAGGATAGCGACGACGTGCAGAACGTCTACACCAACGTCGACCTGCCCGACGAGGTGTTGGCGGCCCTCGACTCCGAGTAGCCAGTCTGCGTAGCCGTGCTACGGCTTGTTGGCGCCAGGGGTTCCGGGCGTGCCGGGGTTGTTGCCGGTGCCCGCCCCGCCAGCCGTGCCGTTGCCTCCAGTTGCCCCGGTGCCGTTGCCGCCGCTGCCGCCGATTCCGCCGGCGCCGCTGCCGGTGGTGCTCCCGGCCCCGCCTGCCCCACCAC
>JBAWAV010000653.1:0-1615 GCA_049589475.1 Mycobacterium sp. | reverse complement strand
GCTGTTGAGTGGCCAAGGTGGTCAGCGAGATGGAATCCATTATTCGTTCCTTCGGTCGGCTACCGGCAGTCTCTCAGTTGGATAGTAAAAGAATTCCGCTCGCGGCCAATGCGACCGTTTTGATCACCTCGAGGCCGACATAAACCAGGTGTCCCCTCGAGCGCGGTGCTTCGAGGCCGACGAGCACCTGATCGGAACGACGGGTCAGCCGCGGCCGCACCGCCCCGATCTGAGCGGCAAGTGCGCCCAGCACGATCGCCAATGCCACCGCCGCCGCCAGCGGTGGCGGACTCGCCACGGCGGTCACCACCAGCGCGACGGCAAGAATCACCTCGACGGTATTGAGCGCCCGAAAGACCAGCCGGCCGATACCGAGGCCGATCTGCAGTGTGACGTTGGGGGCGCGGAACTTCAGCGGAGCTTCCAGAAACGATATAGCCAGCACCATTCCGAGCCAGACGAACACGACCGCGACCGCCACGGCCCGAGCGGGACTCATCGCAGCGACCCTTCAGCGCGAATCACGTTGTTTGTCAACCTCGTCAACCGTTCGCTGCGCTCCGCGGATTCGATCGGGCTGGGAGGCAAGCGAATCGGCCGCTGACCCACCGGCCGCCTGCGCGTTATTCTGCATGCCGGAAACGGTACCTGCGATACGGTACGAAAAGGATGACTTATCGACCTGTATCCCCGCAGCGCCACACTCTGGTCGCCCTGGTGGGTGTGACAGCGATCCTGACGGCGTGCGCGAACCCCGTTTCAGGACGGCCTGTCGCCGCGGGCGGCCATCCGACGCAATCGTCGAGTTCGGCGACCACGCTCGCACGCCCACCGGTTGCGGCCCGTGACTTGCTGCTCGGCGACGGCGCCCAGACCCCGCTGGGGCCCGGGAAGCAGGCCCGGGTCGGCAGCACATTTTTCACCAGTGTCCGACCACCGGAGTGCGAGCCGGCGCTGCTGTTCAAGGATTCGCCGTTGCGACCCGCGGGCTCGACGGACCACGCCGAGTCCAGTTACTCCCCGGGGCCGGCGGCGATCTACGCCGAATCCGCCGACGTGTACGACAACGGCCTCAACCCCCACGACGTCGTGTGGAAAGGCTTTGCCGCGGTGGCCAACTGCAACGCGATCGCCATCGGCGTGGCACCCGCGGGCCAGTCTGGCCCCATGCAATTGCGCGAGTCTTCGGTGCCGTCCGACGGCGTGCTGCAGTGGGTCATGACCGGAACGAGCGAGACCTGCGCCTTCGGCATGGCCGTGATTCCCGCCGCAGCCCTGCTGATGGTTGCCTGCGACACCGAAGGCAGAGTCGACATGAAGGAATGGGCGGCCCAACGCCGCAAGCAGATCATGTCCCACGTCGCTTGACGCTGGTCGCTCCCGCCTCCCGCCGATGACTCGGGCATCCTTAGGCCATGACGGTGGATGCCCTGTTGCAGTCGGTCCCCCCGCTCGCTGTGTACGGCATGGTCGGCGCCGTCGTCGGCTTGGAGAGCCTGGGCATCCCGCTGCCGGGTGAGATCGTTCTCGTCAGTGCCGCGCTGTTGTCGTCGCGGCACGAGTTAGCGGTCCACCCGATCGGGGTCGGTGCAGCCGCGGTGATCGGCGCGGTGAT
>JBAWAV010000652.1:0-1532 GCA_049589475.1 Mycobacterium sp. | reverse complement strand
CTGACGAGAACGATCTCACCCGGCAGCGGGATGCCCAGGCTCTCCACGCCGACGACGGCGCCGACCATGCCGTACACAGCGAGCGGGGGGACCGACTGCAACAGGGCATCCACCGTCATGGCACAAGGATGCCCGAGTCATCGGCGGGAGGCGGAAGCGACCAGCGTCGGGCGACGTGGGACATGATCTGCTTGCGGCGTTGGGCCGCCCATTCCTTCATGTCGACTTTGCCTCCGGTGTCGCAGGCGACCATCATCAGGGCTGCGCTGGGAATCACGGCCATGCCGAAGGCGCACGTCTCGTTCGCTCCGGTCATGACCCACTGCAGCACACCGTCGGACGGCACCGAAAATTCGCGCAATTGCATGGGGCCAGACTGGCCCGCGGGCGCCACGCCGACGGCGGTCGCGTTGCAGTTGGCCACGGCGCCAAAGCCTTTCCACACCACGTCGTGCGGGTTGAGGCCGTTATCGTAGACGTCGGCGGATTCGGCGTAGATCGCCGCCGGCCCCAGCGAGTAACTGGACTCGGCGTGGTCCGTCGAGCCCGCGGGTCGCAGCGGCGAATCCTTGAACAGCAGCGCCGGCTCGCACTCCGGTGGTCGGACGCTGGTGAAAAATGTGCTGCCGACCCGAGCCTGCTTCCCGGGCCCCAGCGGGGTCTGGGCACCGTCGCCGAGCAGCAAGTCACGGGCCGCGACCGGTGGGCGTGCGAGAGTGGTCGCCGAACTCGACGATTGCGTCGGATGGCCGCCCGCGGCGACAGGCCGTCCTGAAACAGGGTTTGCGCAAGCCGTGAGGATCGCCGTCACACCCACCAGGGCCACCAGAGTGTGGCGCTGCGGGGATACAGGTCGATAAGCCATCCTTTTCGTACCGTATCGCAGGTACCGTTTCCGGCATGCGGAATAACGCGCAGTCTGCCGGTGGCTCAGCCGCCGATTCGCTTGCCGCCCAGCCCGATCGAATCCGCGGAGCATCGAACGGTTGACGAGGTTGACGAACAACGTGATACGCGCTGAACGGTCGCTGCGATGAGTCCCGCTCGGGCCGTGGCGATCGCGGTCGTGTTCGCCTGGCTCGGAATGGTGCTGGCCATATCGTTTCTGGAAGCTCCGCTGAAGTTCCGCGCCCCCAACGTCACACTGCAGATCGGCCTCGGTATCGGCCGACTGGTTTTTCGAGCGCTCAACACCTTTGAGGTGGTTTTAGCCGTCGTCATCCTGCTGACTACCATCGCCCGCCCGCCGCCGGCCGGCGTCGCAGCAGCATTGGCAGTCGCGTTCGCGATGCTGGCCCTGCAGATCGGTGCGGTGCGGCCCAGGCTGACTCGTCGTTCGGATCAGGTGCTCGCCGGCCTGGAAGCGCCGCGCTCGCGTGCGCATTATGTCTACGTCGCCTTTGAAGTGATCAAAACGGTCGCATTGGCCGCGAGCGGAATTCTTTTACTATCCAACTGAGAGACTGCCGGTAGCCGACCGAAGGAACGAATAATGGATTCCATCTCGCTGACCACCTTGGCCACTCAACAGC
>JBAWAV010000651.1:0-1569 GCA_049589475.1 Mycobacterium sp. | reverse complement strand
GGCTCGGCCTGCAGGTCCACGTCTGGACGCTGAACACCCGGGCGGCGATCGAGCGCGCCCTCGACCTCGGCGCCGACGGCGTGATGACCGACGAGGTGGAGCTGCTGCGCGACATCCTGACCGAACGCGGCCAGTGGCATCCGCGGGTGCTGGCGTAGACTGGACAGAGCTGACAGGCGAAACACGCCCGAAACGGGGTTGGCCGGCGCATACGTGGGAATCTTGTGTGGGTATCCAGCGTTGCCGAAAGAGATCGCCAACCGCCTGGGAGGCAGTAAGTAATGGCCGAACGCGCACTTCGCGGAACCCGGCTCGGCGCCACGAGCTATGAGAACGACCGGAACACGGACCTGGCACCGCGCCTTGACGTTCCGTTCGACTGCCCCAACGGGCACCATTTTAGCGTGCCCTTCGCCGCCGAGGCGGAACTACCGCCGATGTGGGAGTGCCGCGTCTGCGGTGCCATGGCGACGGCAAGCACCGGCGACTCGCCTTCCCCCAAGAAGGCCAAGCCGCCGCGCAGTCACTGGGACATGCTGCTCGAGCGACGGACCAAGGAAGACCTGGAGGCCGTGCTCGCGGAGCGGCTTGAGGTCATCAGGGAGCGGCGCGCGGTCGAGGCTCGCGCGATCGCCGACGTGGCCAACCACGTCCAGCGCAAGAGCGCCTAGCCCTAGCGTCAGACCTGCAAACCCCGGGGGGCCAGCCCCCCGGGGTTGACGTGTGCGCTGGGGTCGCCCGCTACTTCCGCACCGCGGCCGCGGAGTGACCGTGCAGCCGGGCGGTAATGCCCCACTGCGCTACCCGGACGACCGACTCGAGGATGACCGAGCTGGACATCTTCGAGGCGCCGAGCTCGCGCTCGACGAACGTGATCGGCACCTCGGTCAGCACCAGGCCCGCCTGCAGCACCCGGAGCGTCATGTCGATCTGGAAGCAGTAGCCGGCCGAGTCGATCGTGGTCAGGTCGATCTTGCGCAGCGTCCCGGACTTGTACACGCGGAACCCGCCGGTCGCGTCCTTGATCCGGACGCCCAGCATCAGCCGGTTGTAGAGGTTGGCCCCGCGGGACAGGAACTCCCTGGACTTCGGCCAGTTGACGACGGTCCCGCCGGGCACGTAGCGCGAGCCGATCACCGCGTCCGCCTGCACCACTGCCTTCAGCAGCTTGGGCAGGTCCTCGGGGCGGTGCGAGCCGTCCGCGTCCATCTCGACGATCAGGTCATAACCGCGGTCGAGGGCCCAGCTGAAGCCGGCCACGTAGGCCCGGCCGAGGCCGGCCTTCTCGGTGCGGTGCATGACGTGCACGTGCGGGTCGGCCTCGGCCAGCTTGTCGGCCAGGTCTCCGGTTCCGTCCGGGCTGTTGTCGTCCACGACCAGCAGGTCGGCGTCGGGTATGGCCTCCCTGATCCGGTTCGCCATGCCCTCGAGGTTCTGCCGCTCGTTGTAGGTCGGCATCACAATGACCACGCGGCCGGTCGCCGCGCCAGACTCGCCCATCGCCTGCGTCACCTTCTATTCATGTCCGGCTCTGCCATCGGAAGAGGGCCCGGGTCAGCGCCTTCGGTC
>JBAWAV010000650.1:0-1802 GCA_049589475.1 Mycobacterium sp. | reverse complement strand
CATCAGGACTCAAAGCGATAGCGGCACCACATAATCCAACGCCGGCAACCACTCTGATGTTGAACCGATCGAAGGTTGCCATCGACGTCAACTCCTTTGTCCAGACTCGGGTATCTCCCCGAGTATTCGCTCGGCGCGGCTGACGAACACAGCCGCACCGAAGTCGTGTTTGGACGACCGAATTAGTTCTAATAGACCGATGTTCAACATGCACCACGCCGCACCGCACTGTTTCCAAATAGAGACGTTTGACCGTCCACCGCTCAGGGTAGCGGCCGAACACAGCTACAGCGCTTGCTGTTTGGCGTTACCGAACCGAAACCTTCGGCGGGTCAACGAAAACCAGATTCCGCTCAGCGGACGTAGACTTCCCCGCCCGTGGGATATCCCCCACCGTGGGTGGTGATGTGCACATGGTCGTAATGACCGAGGCCGGATCCTGACGGTCCCCTCGGCGTGTAGTAGGTGCCACGCCAAATCACGTCTTGCAACGCAAAGCGGTCGGCGTTCTTGAACGCAAACCTGACGATCTCGTTGCCGAGCGCAATGCCCGCCGCGCTGGACGGGTCGGGAATCATGATGTCGATCGCCAATCCACGCGGATGCCACGGGAGCGCGTCCGGTCGGACGCCGCCGATGTTCGTGATCTCCGGGAAGGCGGCGCTGACGGCGCGGGCAGCCAGGACCGTCTTGACCTGCAAGCCCCGTTCGTTGGCGACTCCCACAGGCAGTATGCGCGGGGCGGCGCTGAGGGCCACCCGCCATCGCGCTGCGCGCGACGCCGGCGCCGTCTCGGCCGCAGCGTCATTCGACGGCACGGCGGATGCGGCCCATGAGGACGTGATCGGTGAGGTGGCCGTGACCTGCGCGCAACATGCTGATTCAGCGCCAGCAACCAAGTTTGCGTTCCGGTGCGCGCCTACCGCATGAGCACTGCCACCGAGGGCAAAGATCGCGAGGGTGGGGGCGACGACGACAGCCTTCAGTAGCGGCGACTTCGGCCGACTGCTGGCTAACTTATGGCGACCCACGGCAAGCAGCTTACGGGCAAATCAAGAAATAGTCACGATCGGGTAACGGCGGCCGTAAATGGGCGTCCTGACGCCCCTTACCTCCGCCAAGCCCCCGAGGCCGTGTAGTGGGTCAGCGGCACCGCGAACGGCCTCGATCCGTATTTCACCTGAATGCTTCCGCCCGGCATCAGCATGCTCCCACTTGGCTGCGATCCGCTGTCTAGTTAGTGCCACTGGCAATGGGCGACCGCTACGGGCGGATGACCCCGCGTAATGGCATCAATCCGAGTTCGTTGTGGCTCATGAACCCCGGCGGTGCATCCACGACAGCTGGGATCGCGTTAGCAGGACCCATCGCGGTCCACGTGTAGCCGGGCAACGCGTAGCCGCCGTCGGGATCCTTGGCCCCCTGCAGGATGAGCTCGGTGGATGAATCACCTTCGATCACGATGCGGTAGTGGTAGTGCTGCGGCCAGTCCTCCTGCGGCTCAATGGCATCGAATGTGTCCATCGTGTAGATCTCGTGGAATACAACAAGCGGCTTGTTGTCCACCCAAGCCGTCCACTTATGATGCTGCCGCGCAACGGTGCCTTTCTTGATCACGCCTTTGAACCCGGGCATGTCGCTCGTCTCGCCACCTTCGAACGGGATATCGCGGGTGGCGACTCCGAGCTCGACCTCGGTGGTGTATTGGTCGACTGTCTTGCCCATTCCCTCGACGATCATGGCCATCGACTGTGCGAACAGCGGCCACGCTTGCCCGAGCAGATTAGGGCCGTCCTCAAACC
>JBAWAV010000649.1:0-2365 GCA_049589475.1 Mycobacterium sp. | reverse complement strand
CGTCTGAGCTCGGCGGTCTCGCTGTCGATCGCCGCACGCACCTGCTCGTCGGCGATGTGCAAACTGCTAACCACGTCGTCGTTCATCACCACCCCACCGCCGCCGGCCAACGCGCCCATCGCGAGTTCGGGCCAGCCCGGCACCCCGAGCTTGCGCACCACGAATACGTCCAGCGGGGCAGTCAGTGCCTTGGCGACCTCCCAGCCGACCGGAACACCACCGCGAGCCAGGCCCAACACAAGCAAATCGTCCCGGCCGCGGTAGGACGTCAACCCCTCGGCGAGCGCGCGACCAGCCTCCCGGCGATCGCCGAACGTACGTCTGGCTGTTCGTCGCAGAAAGCCACTCGGTGGTTTCATTAACTTACGCTCCCGGCTAGGCCCACGCCTAGCCTACGTGCGCACGGGTGTCCGAGGGGGGACTTGGCCACTTACGACACGGGTTCAGATCTTTCAGCTGAGCCGTTGATTCTGATGAGTCATTATTCTGTCGACGCCGCGCTGGCAACTGCTGGCGAACGAATCAGCGCAAGCTTGTGCTGCTCCAAAGTGAGGTTCAGCGGTCAGTGGCCTAGCGCTCCGCTGAGTAGCTCGGCGGCGAGGTGGATGTCATCGAGACGTAAGTCGGCGCCTTCGGGGATTGCGTTGATCAGTGATAGCGATCGGTCGGCGCGTGCGTTGAGGCAGAAGTCCACGTGTTGTGCGATGTCCTGCGCGAGCTGGGACTCAGCCAGTGAAAGCTGCTCTCGCACTGTGGGTCCCGATTGTTGATCTAAGGTGAGGCGGACGATGTCAAGCAAGTCCGTGCCTTCCTTGGCTTTGCTGCGATCGAAGGTCGCTTGAAGTTTCATGGCGATCAACGGGCCGGGCTCGGCAACTGCAACCGCGATATCAGGCTGCCCGCGCACATCAATGATGACCGGAGTTGCGGTGGCAGCAGCCCAGGCGTGCGACAGCACGAAGAGCCGGCCGGTGGGATCGTTGGGCAGCGGGTGCAAATCGGCGTCGGCCACTTCCAAGACGTCGACGATCACTTTTCCAGCCGCGGTCGTGACCAGCGCCGCGTTGCGTCCTTCGACCGGCTCGCTCTTCGCTATCAGCAGTTCGAGCTGAGGGGTTTGATGGTCGCCGCGGCGGTTGACGATGTCGAGGTCGCTGGTGGCACGATGCGGGCTACTGAGACGGCATATCACGGCCAGGCCTCCGATCACCGTCACAGGCTGACCAGTCAGGGTCTGGGTGGTGCGGATTGCGTCCGCCAGTGCCGACATTTGGGCGCCCAGCAGCTCTACCCGCGGGGTCCGAAGTTGGTTACCAGACACGAGACCACGGCTCTGGGGGACTCCAGCCATCCAGTATCTCGCGCCCTCGACCTGGGTCCTGGGCCAGGTCTAGCGCCACGAAGAGCGGGCGAGTCATGGGCCAGTACTCACTGTTCCCGTTGCCGGGAAAATCCACTGGGTCTTGCCGGTGCATGCAGACCAGGGGCGTGGGTGCGACACGCAAGACGGCTTTGGGCGTGGTGTGCTCGCGCACCGGTGCGAGCAATTTGGCTGCGCGGCGCATCACCTGTTCGTCGGGAACGTAGAGCACCGGCGGATGGTTTGACCTGATCGCGATCGGTGCGCCGTATACGGCGGCCGCGCGCGAATCGCTGAGCGCCCATCCCGGTTTGTTGAAGTCGTCGAGGTTCACCCGCAGTGCATTAAGCAGGCTACCGTCTCTCGGCTCATTTGCGACGGAGAGTTCGGTGGGCTTCCACCGTGATGCTAACTCCCAGAAGAGTTCTGGTGCTCTGGGGTGCCCGGCCGGAGTGATCAGGTCGGCGTCGCGGAACGCGGCAATGGTGTCGGACACCGAGCTGGGGGCGCGGCCGATCTGCATAGCGAGGGGACGAATGGAGACCACGCGGTCGGGGGTGAGCAGCATGGCTGACGCTAATTCGATGCCAACTTGACCGGCGAACGGTTCGCGCCGGCGTGGCGCGTGCATGACAGCCGGCACGTTCGCGTCTACCAGCAGTCCATTGGCGGCGAGCCGTAGGTGGCCGCGAGTGTCCAACCAGCTCCAGCCCGCAGCGCGGAGCTCTTCGCGCGCATCGGCGGTAATGCGGTTGGCTACTACAACGCCGACGGTGTTCGGGCGCAGTTGATGACTCCACCGCTGCAGCTGGTCCCGCAGGCCCTTTGCGGTCATTAGCGACGAGGTTTTGACCTCGATGAGCAACTGACGGTTGTCGGGCAAGACGAGGACCCCGTCCGCGTGCGGATCGTCGGTCCCGTCCGCGCGCACGAACTTGAGACCCACCGCGGCCACAGCATCGGCGAGCTCGTCGGCGGCGTCCATTTCGGCGGGAGGCGATCCTG
>JBAWAV010000648.1:0-1638 GCA_049589475.1 Mycobacterium sp. | reverse complement strand
GACGCTGGGCCACCCGGCACGCATCCGGGTACTCGAGCTGCTCAGCGAACGCGAGCATGCCGTCTCGGAAATGGTGCCCGAAATCGGGATTGAGCCGGCCAACCTCTCCCAGCAGCTGTCGGTCCTGGGCCGCGCCGGTCTGGTCGTCGCCCGCCGCGACGGACTGTCGGTGACCTACGCGCTGACCTCGCCGCGCATCGCCGAACTGCTCGCGACGGCGCGGGCGATCCTGACCGGAGTGATCGCCGGCCAGGCCGAAACGCTCGAAGAACGGCCCCTACCCCACCTGGTCAGCGGCACCACCGGGTGATGGGCCGGCGCGCAGCCGATGCGTCCTGTCAGCCTTCGCTGCATCCCGACATCACCATCACGGCTTCTCGCCGGAGATCCACACCGCCCGGAACGTCGCCGCGACGGTCGGGTCTTCGGGCAGCGGCCGACCGAGTCGAGTGAGGTAGTCGCGGCCTTTCACCGCTTCGACGCGCCAGTCTTGCGCGGCGAACCACGCGGCCGGATCGCGACGCTCGTCCTCGGTGTACCAGAGGTCGCCGGGATCGAACACGTTCTCATCGCCCAGCTTGCGGCGCAGTTCGTCGGCTCTGAGCCGGCGCTTCTCATATGCCTCGCGGGCCGCGTCGTCGACGGTGAAGTCCTCGATGCAGGCCCGGCTGCCGGGGGCGCTGAGCGCGTCGATGTCGGCGAACAACCGCTCCTCAGCCTCGCCCGGTAAGAACATCAACAATCCCTCGGCCAGCCATGCCGTCGGCTGCGCGGGATCAAAGCCGTTGTCGCGCAACGTTGTCGGCCAGTCGAATCGTAGGTCGGCCGGTACTTCGCGACGGTCGACGACCGGCTGCACACCGTGGGCGGCCAGCGTAGCGGCCTTGTACTCCAGCACCTTGGGCTGGTCGATCTCGTAGACCACCGTCCCGGCCGGCCACGGCAGCCGATACGCCCGCGAATCCAACCCGGACGCCAGGATCACATGCTGGCGAATGCCCGACGCCGCCGCCGCGGCGAAGTACGCATCGAAGAAGTGGGTGCGGGCGGCCTGGTAGTTGACCATGTGCGCACGGACCGCCGCCTGTTCGGGATCGGCCGTGTAGGTCGCGTTCATCTTCGCGACCAGCGCGGCGAGTTCCGGGCCGTCGATCAGCAACTGGGCGAACTCGTCGCGGATCAACGGCTGCTCGCCGGCGGTTTCGACGGCTCGCGCGGAGGCCACCATGACGGCGGTCGCGCCGACGCTGGTGGCGATGTCCCAGGTGTCGCCGTCGAAGCGGCTTGTGCTCATTGCCGTTCGGCGGTCACGAATTGTGAGAAAGCGTCTTTGTCGTCGCCCATCGGCACGCCGTCAACCCAGCGGTTCAGCCGGCGCATCTCGTCTCCGGAGTTCTGTGACACGGCCCGCCAGCCATGGCCGTTGAGCCAGTCGACCACCTCGGCGCGGTTCTTGTCGTGGTAGATCAGGTCCTGGATGTCGGGACCCCGCTCGATGCCGAGTTCGGTGGCCACCCGCTCCATGCGGGCCCGCATCTCTTCGCGCCGCTCGTCCGCGTGGTTGGCTGCGGTTTCCGCTGCGACCCGACTGCCCGCCGCGCTCAATTGGGTTATCTGGGTGAATAGCCGGTCCTGGGC
>JBAWAV010000647.1:0-7425 GCA_049589475.1 Mycobacterium sp. | reverse complement strand
GGCGGTGGCGGCGGCCACGGCAGCGGGGGCGGCGGCTTCGGCGGCGGCCACGGCGGATTCGGCGGCGGCTTCGGCCATGGCGGCTTCGGCTTCGGCTTCGGCCACTGAGTCGAGGATTGCCGGCCTGGGCTTTTAGCCGTCGACTGCAAACCGTCACCTGACGTTTGCCCATCGCTCAGGAGAGCGATGCCATCAGATCATTGCAGCGCTTTACACACAGGTGTATGAGGTGCTCCGTTTTCGGAACGGGTTATCTGGGTGCTACCCACGCTGCGGGGATGGCCGAACTGGGGCATGAGGTTGTCGGCGTCGACATCGATCCCGGTAAGGTCGCCAAGCTGGCTGCCGGTGACGTTCCCTTCTACGAGCCTGGGCTGCGAAAGATGTTGCAAGACAACATCGCAGCCGGACGCTTGCAGTTCACCACCGACTACGATCTGGCCGCTGACTTCGCCGAGGTGCATTTCCTCGGCGTCGGCACCCCGCAGAAGCGGGGCGAGTACGGCGCGGACCTGAGTCACGTCCACGCCGTAATCGACACTCTCGCACCGCGATTGACCCGACCGTCGGTGATTGTCGGTAAGTCCACCGTTCCGGTCGGCACCGCCGCCGATCTGGTTAAGCGGGCTCGCGACGCCGCACGGCCCGGTGTCGACGTCGAAATCGCTTGGAACCCCGAGTTTCTGCGGGAAGGATTTGCCGTACAGGACACCTTGCGGCCCGATCGCATCGTGCTCGGCGTTCAGGACGGATCGATGCGCGCCGAGGCTGCGATCCGCGAACTGTATGCGCCGATGCTCGACGCCGATGTCCCGTTCCTGGTGACTGATCTGCAGACCGCAGAGCTGGTCAAAGTCTCGGCGAACGCCTTTCTGGCGACCAAGATCTCGTTCATCAACGCGATCTCCGAGGTGTGCGAAGCGGCCGGAGCCGACGTTGCGCTGTTGGCCGACGCGCTCGGCCACGACCCGCGTATCGGACGCCGATTCCTCAACGCCGGCTTAGGATTTGGTGGTGGTTGCCTGCCGAAAGATATTCGAGCGTTCATGGCGCGCGCCGGCGAGCTTGGCGCTGACCAGGCACTGACCTTCCTGCGTGAGGTCGACAACATCAACATGCGCCGCCGTACCAAGATGGTTGAGATCACCACCAGTGCCTGCGGTGGATCGCTGCTGGGCGCGAACATCGCGGTGCTCGGCGCCGCATTCAAGCCCGAATCCGACGACGTCCGCGATTCACCGGCCCTTAACGTCGCGGGCCAGCTGCAACTCCTCGGTGCCGCGGTCAATGTCTACGACCCCAAGGCGCTGGAAAACGCCCGGCGGCTGTTTCCCACCCTGAATTACGCCGTCTCGGTGGAGGAGGCGTGTGACCGCGCCGACGCGGTTCTGGTGCTCACCGAGTGGCCGGAATTCGTCGAGCTCGACCCCGACGTGCTCGCCGACCGAGTGCGGGCCCGTGTCGTGGTCGACGGTCGCAACTGCCTCGACGTGCAGCGGTGGCAGCAGGCCGGCTGGCGCGTGCGCTGCCTGGGGCGCCGCACAGCCTGACCGAGCTGACGGCGCGCTCTCGCTGGAGTCTCGGCCACCGTTCTAGACCCACGCGGTACGTTGCACGTCATGACCACATCGGAGATTGCCACCGTACTGGCGTGGCACGACGCGTTGAACGCATCCGACGTCGACACCTTGATCTCGCTGTCCAGCGACGACATCGAGGTCGGCGACGCGCACGGCGCCGCGCAGGGCCACGCCGCGTTGCGCGAGTGGGCGTCCGCCCATCCGCTCAAAGCCCAGGTGGGCAGAATCTACGTTCACGACGGCGTCGTCGTCGTCGAACAGAACATCACCGACGACACTGCCGCAGCCGCTTTTCGTGTCGTCCATGACCACGTCACCTCGGTGTTCCGGCATGACGACCTGGCGGCCGCGCTGGCCGCGACCGAGTTGACCGACGCCGATCTCGTCGACTGAGATGGCAGGCATGCGAGGGATAATCCTGGCCGGCGGCGCGGGGACGCGGCTGCATCCGGTCACGTTGGGCGTCAGCAAGCAGCTGTTGCCGGTCTACGACAAGCCGATGATCTACTACCCGTTGTCCACGCTGATGATGGCCGGCATCCGCGATATTCAGCTCATCACCACCATTCCCGACGCGCCGGCTTTCCAGCGATTGCTGGGGGATGGCAGTGCATTCGGTATCAACATCAGCTACGCCGTCCAAGCTCAACCCGCGGGCCTGGCGCAGGCGTTCGTGATCGGTGCCGGGCACATCGGAAATGACTCAGTGGCACTGGCTCTGGGCGACAACATTTTTCACGGCCCCGGGCTGGGCACTAATCTTCAGCGTCTCCAGTCAGTCAGTGGCGGAACCATTTTCGCGTACTGGGTCGCCAATCCGACGGCGTACGGGGTTGTCGAATTCGGCGCCGATGGTATTGCGCTGTCGATCGAAGAGAAGCCCGCCACGCCGAAATCGAACTACGCGGTGCCGGGCCTGTACTTCTATGACAACGACGTGATCGAGATCGCCCGCGGCTTACGACCCTCTGCGCGAGGCGAATACGAGATCACCGACGTCAACCGGGCCTACCTCAACCAGGGGCGGCTGTCCGTCGAGGTGCTGGCCCGGGGTACGGCGTGGCTGGACACCGGGACATTCGATATGTTGGCGGCCGCCGGCGATTACGTTCGTACGATGGAACAGCGCCAAGGCTTGAAGGTCAGCGTCCCCGAAGAAGTGGCGTGGCAGATGGGCTTTATCGACGACGAGCAGCTGGCACAGCGAGCCAGGTTGCTACTGAAATCCGGCTATGGGAGCTATCTGCTGGAGCTGCTGGAGCGGCGCTGACGCTGCGGCGATCAGCCGCCGGACAGCGGACGACCCATGACGGTCAGGCGGTTGCCGTAGCGGGGGCCGTGACCGAATCCGCCGGAGCGAGCGCCCGATGCACCGGGCATTCCGGGCATCCCGGCCGGCACAGCTTCGGTACCGCCACCGGTCGGGCCGACGGCGTTGGTCCAGCCGCCCCCGGCATACGTGACGCCGCTGTGGTTGGCCACCTGCGCTGCCGCCGTCCACGTCGGCGGAACGGACAACTTGCCGACCAGCGTGCTGCCGGAGGTGTTCACCGTGACGCCAACATTCGGCACGCTCGCCGGCACGGCCGCCGGCATCGGCTTGATCATGCCGGTGACGCCCGCGCCACCCGCCGCCGCCGCACCCGGTCCCAACGAGTTGATGTCGGCGATACCGCTGGTGATCGCCGGCGTGACGATCGCGGGGCTGATGTATGAGCCCGACACGACACCGTTCACCAGGGAGGAGTTCAGGAAAGTCCCGATCGAGTTCCCGTCCGCGCCGTCCAGAAAGTCGAGGATTCGGCCGAACCAACCTTGTGGGTTCGCCGCCGATACCGGTGAGGTGAGCTGGTTCAGCGACGACGGGACGCCGGAGATCAGTTGCTGCAGTTGCGATTGCACTCCGGCCCCCGCGCTGGTGCTGGTCGCCTGCGCAACCGCGGATCCCTGCTGAGCAGCGGCCGTCGGTTTGGCGGTCTCCGGCGGCGGGTTGAGCGGCTGAACCGTCGCGGCCGAAGCCGAACTCCCGGCGTAGCCGTACATCGCCGCGGCGTCCTGCGCCCACATCTCACCGTATTGAGCCTCGTTGGCGGCGATGGCCGCCGTGTTCTGGCCCAGGACGTTGGTGGCGACCAGCGTCGCCAATTGTGCTCGGTTCGCAGCTACCAGAGGGGGTGGCACCGTCATCGCGTAGGCGGTCTCGTAGGCGGTTGCGGCCGCCGACGCTTGGGCCGCGGTGTGGCCGGCTTTCGCCGCGGTGGTGTTCATCCACGTGATGTAGGGATCGACGGCGGCGACCATCGATGCCGATGTGGGACCGCGCCATTCGTCGTCGGCCAACGTGTCGATGGTCGACTGGTAGCCGGTGGCCGCCTGCTCCAGTTCCGCAGCAAGCAGATTCCACGCTGCCGACGCCGTGCGCAGCGGCGTCGAGCCGGGTCCGGAATACATTCGTCCGGAGTTGACCTCCGGTGGTAGCGCGCCGAAGTCCATGTCAGCGCTCCGCAGTGGCGACGATGCGTACGCACGGTGCGTCCGGGATCGTCACCGCCGATGTACATCGGTATGACATCGCAGTTCTCCTTTGCGAACGGCTCGAGCAGCCGCGATTCGTTGCTGGGGGTGCTGAATCGCTTCGCCCGTTACCCTCGCAACCAGATCGTCTGCACCACAACTCAACTCGTGTCGCCACGGCTGTGTGGACTGGCCGATGCGAGAAAGCACCGACGCAGATATAACCAATATTGCCCTTCGCGGTCACTGCGGCGCGCGCTCAGCGGGCAAACTCATAGAAAGTTCAAATGATCGGCAAGCCCTCGTCGGCCGTGCAGGCAGGCGCGGACCAAAGTCGCCGTCGGGCAGCACGGAGTGGCTGACGATTCAGGGCGTGCGGGCGGTTTCAGAATAGCGAGAGCGAGGGCTTACTGGCGGTAGCTGGCGAGGAAGTTGCCCAACCGCTCGATGGCGCGGGCCAGGTCGCGCGACCAGGGCAGCGTCACGATGCGCAGGTGATCCGGTGCGGGCCAATTGAATCCGGTGCCCTGAGTGACCAGGATCTTCTCCGACAGCAGCAGGTCCAGCACGAGCTGCTCGTCATCGGCGATTTCGTGCACCTCGGGATCCAGCCGCGGGAACGCGTAGAGCGCGCCGGCGGGTTTGACGCAGGAAACCCCGGGGATCTCGTTCAGCTTGGACCACGCCACGTCGCGCTGTTCGAGCAGCCGCCCACCCGGCAGCACCAGGTCCTCGATGCTCTGATGCCCGCCCAGTGCAACCTGAATCGCGTGCTGGGCAGGAACATTGGGGCACAGCCGCATATTGGCAAGCAGGTGAATGCCTTCTATGAAGCTGCTGGCATGGTCTTTGGGCCCGGTGATGGCGAGCCAGCCGGCGCGATAACCGGCGACCCGGTACGCCTTTGACAGCCCGTTGAACGTCAGGCACAGCACGTCGGGTGCGACCGACGCCATGCTGATGTGCTGCGCGTCGTCGTAGAGGATCTTGTCGTAGATCTCGTCGGCGAGCAGCAGCAGCTGATGTTTGCGCGCCAAATCACCCATCTGCGTGAGGATTTCACGGCTGTAGACAGCGCCCGTCGGGTTGTTCGGGTTGATCACTACCAGAGCCTTGGTGCGCTCGGTGATCTTCGACTCGATGTCGGCGATGTCCGGCTGCCAGCCCTGAGTCTCGTCGCACAGGTAATGCACCGGGGTGCCGCCCGCCAGCGACGTCGACGCCGTCCACAGCGGATAGTCGGGTGCCGGGATCAGCACCTGATCGCCGTTGTCCAGCAGGGCTTGAAGGGTCAGCGTGATCAGCTCCGACACGCCGTTACCCAGATACACGTCGTCGACGTCGAATCGCGGGAAGCCGTCGACGAGTTCGTAGCGGGTGACGACCGCGCGCCGTGCCGGCAAGATGCCCTTGGAATCGGAGTACCCCTGGGCGTAAGGCAGCGCCTGAATCATGTCGCGCATGATCACGTCGGGCGCGTCGAAGCCGAACGGCGCCGGGTTGCCGATGTTCAGCTTGAGGATGCGGTGACCCTCGGACTCCAGCCTTGCCGCGTGATCGTGTACCGGCCCACGGATCTCGTAGAGCACATCCTGCAGCTTCGATGACTGCGCAAAGGTGCGCTGCCGCGGCTGATGCCCCGCGGTCTGCCATGGCAGCTGATGAGTGGTCACGTCAACCATGGTGCCACGGCTGTCTATCTATTTAATAATCCAGCAATCCGCCTGATCAGCGTTTACCTGGCGGACGCGCACCCCGGGCAATGCCCAGCCCCTTGACGGGCGGTTGTGGTGCGGCCTCGCCGTTGGCGTCGCCGTCGCTGTCCGCCGGCGTCGACAGAGACTCCGATTTGGCCTCCGGTTCCGGCTTCGACTCGGCCTCGGTCTTCGGCTTCGGTGACGCCGGTTGCGCCGCGGCAGCGGTCTTCTTTGCCCCGGGCCGCTTCGCGCCCGCTGCAATGCCGAGTCCCTTCACGGGTGCGGCCGGCGCCTTGGCCTCCGACTCCGCGGGCGCCTCCGTCTTGGATTCGGGCTGTGCGGCCGGCTCGGATGGTGTTGAGGCCTGCGGGGTGGCAGCGGTCTTCTTCGCGCCGGGCCGCTTGGCTCCCGCGGCGAGGCCCAATCCCTTGACCGGTGCGGCCGGTGCGGACTCGCTCTGGGTCACTGACTCGGCCGCCGGGGCGGATTCCGCCGCAGCCTCAGGCTTTGCGGCCGCTTTCTTGGCGCCGGGTCGCTTGGCGCCGCCGGCGATACCCAGCCCCTTCACCGGGGCTGCAGATTCCTTTGCCTCGGCGGGTTTCTCGTCGGATGCCGGCGCTTCCTTCTTGGCTCCCGGACGCTTCGCGCCGCCGGCGATGCCCAATCCGGTGACGGCTTTCGCACTCATGTCCGCAGCGGCGTCGTCCTTGTCCTCGGTCTTCGCCGGCTCGGTCGCGGCGGGCGCGGCATGAGCTTCCGGGGCCTTGGGGGCGGCCTTCTCGGCACGTTCCTCGGCTTGCTTTGCGGCAGTGCCCTTCTCGGGCAATGTGATGCTGTCGCGGTCGAGCGACTCGAGGAGCAGTTGCGCCACGTCGCGAACGTCGACGCCCTCGCGGCCGGCCTCTTCCTGGCGGTCGTTGACACCGTCGGTGACCATCACGCGGCAGAACGGGCACGCGGTAGCGACCGTAGTGGCACCGGTGGCCAGCGCCTCGTCGACGCGTTCGTGGTTGATCCGCTTGCCGATGTGCTCTTCCATCCACATCCGCGCACCGCCGGCGCCGCAGCAGAAGCTGCGATCGGCGTGCCGCGGCATCTCGGTCAGCTTCGCGCCGGCCGCGTTGATCAGCTCACGAGGCGCCTCGTAGACCTTGTTGTGCCGGCCCAGGAAGCACGGGTCGTGGTAGGTGATGTCTTCGGAGACTGGGCTTACCGGCACCAGCTTCTTGTCGCGCACCAGCCGGTTCAGCAGCTGGGTGTGGTGCAGCACCGAGTAGTTGGCGCCGAGCTGTTTGTATTCGCGGCCCAGGGTGTTGAAGCAGTGCGGGCAGGTGACCACGATCTTGCGGTCGACGGTCTCGACGCCTTCGAACAGCCCGTCCAGCGTTTCTTTCGCCTGCTGGGCAAGCTGCTGGAACAGGAACTCGTTACCCGCGCGGCGGGCAGAGTCGCCGTTGCAGGTCTCGCCGGTGCCCAGCACCAGGAACTTCACCCCGGCGCTGGCGAGCAGTTCGGCGACCGCCTTGGTGGTCTTCTTGGCCTTGTCGTCGTAGGCGCCGGCGCAGCCGACCCAGAACAGGTATTCGTAACCGTCGAAGCTGTCGACGTCTTCGCCGTACACCGGGACGTCGAAG
>JBAWAV010000646.1:0-4131 GCA_049589475.1 Mycobacterium sp. | reverse complement strand
AGGTCGGTGTTGGCGGATTGGTAGGTGGCACGTTTGATCATCCGCACGGTGATCGGCGCGTGGTCGGCGATCGTCCGGGCCAGTCGTTCGGTCTCCTCCGCCAGCTTGTCGGGTGCCGCGATGCGGTTGACCAGCCCGATGCGCAGCGCCTCCGGCGCGTCGATGAAATCGCCGGTCAGCAGGAGTTCCAGCGCCTTGGCCGTGCCGACGATGCGCGGCAGGTAGTAGGCCCCGCCGTCGCCCGGGGTCAGGCCCACCTTCACGTAGCCTTCGGAAACCCGCGCTGAGGTCGACATGATGCGCATGTCGCACATCAACGCCATGTCGAGTCCGGCACCGACCGCAACCCCGTTGATCGACGCGATGACGGGCTTGTCCAGATCTTCGAGCGCCAGTGCGACCCGGTGGATCTCGTCGTGCAGCTGCTGCTTGCGTTGCAACGGCGTGAGGTCGGGGTTGGCGTTGGAGATCTCGGAAAGGTCGACCCCGGAGCAGAACGCGCGGTCACCGGCGCCGGTGAGGACCACCACCCGCACCTCGTCGTCGCGCATGGCGTCGCGCAACAACCGCTCCCACTCGCGAATCATCCTCATGGTGAACGCATTTCGGCTCTCCGGACGATTCAGCCGAATCGTTCCGACGCCGTCGCGGACCGACCACTGAAGCTCGTCCACCGGCGCTCCTCGTCATCGATCGGGTGTGGGCCGAGACCACATTCTTTCGGACCCCTCGATTTATATCGTTAACTGATTGTACTATACAAGGGTGGCGGCATGGCTGGATGAAATCTCGGAGCTACCCCTCTCCCCGGCAGATACGGAGTTTCGCGACGAAGTTCGCACCTGGCTGTCCGAGCATCTGGTCGCCGAGTTCCGCGACCAGGCTCACCGCGGCGGACCGGACGACGACGACAACTGGCGACTGCGCAGAGCCTGGGAAGCCCAACTGGCCTCCGGCGGCTGGCTGGGCCTGAGCTGGCCGCGCGAATATGGTGGACGGGCCGCGACACTGCCGCAGGAGATCGTGTTCGCCATGGAGTACGCGCGGGCCGGCGCTCCACCGCGGGCCGCGTTCCACGGTGAGACCCTGATGGCGCCGGCTGCCCTCACCCACGGCACCGAGGACCAGAAGCGGCGATTGTTGCCCCCGATGGCTCGCGCCGAAGTGGTGTGGTGCCAGGGCTATTCGGAACCCGATGCCGGCTCCGACCTCGCGAACGTCGCCTGCCGGGCGGGCCGGGAGGGCAACGAGTGGGTGGTCTCGGGGCAGAAGATCTGGACCACGTTCGCCCAGCACGCCGACTGGATGTTCGCGATCGTGCGCACCGAGCCAGGTTCGGTACGCCACGCCGGCCTGTCCTACATGTTGATACCGCTCGATCAATCGGGTGTGCAGGTGACGCCGATCCGCACGATGCTGGGCGACAGCGGGTTCAACAGCGTGTTCTTCGACGATGCGCGAACGTCGACCGACAACGTCCTCGGCGCCCCCGGGGCCGGTTGGGCCGCGGCGATGACGACGCTCGGACACGAGCGGGCCACCTCGGTACTCAACTACCAGTTCTCCTTCGTGCGCGAGATGCGCGAACTACGGGCGCTGGCCCGCAAGCGCGGCGCGGCCGACGACGTGGTCTTGCGCGATCGGCTGATCGACGCCTATGTGGGACTGGAGATCATGGGCTACAACAACATGCGTTCGCTGACACGTGCGCTCACCGACGGCGAGTTCGGACCAGAGGCGTCGATCGGCAAGTATTACTGGTCGCGGTGGCATCAGTCGTTCACCGAACTCGCCATGGACGTCCTTGGACCGGATTCGCTGCTGGGCACCTCCTGGGACACCGGCCCCGACCTAGCGTCGACCGGCGTCCGCCGCGCGTTCGTGCGGGCCCGCGCCGAGACGATCTACGCGGGCACGAGCGAGATCCAGAAGAACATCATCAGTGAGCGGGTGCTGGGCATGCCCCGCGAACCGAAGCCGGCAAGACCGTGACCGGCCCGTTGGATGGCGTCCGGGTGCTCGACCTGAGCCGAATTCTGGCGGCGCCCTTCGCTACTCAACTCCTCGGCGATCTGGGCGCCGACGTCATCAAGGTCGAGCGGCCCGGTACCGGCGACGACGCACGTCAGTATGGGCCGCCATTCCTAGATAATCCAAGCGGCGACGAACCCGGTGGCGCCGAGTCGGGCTTCTACCTCAGCGCCAACCGGAACAAGCGGTCGATCACGATCGACCATTCATCACCGGACGGGGCCGAACTGATCCGCGAATTAGCCGCGCTCTCCGACGTATTGGTGGAGAACTACCGGCGCGGAGTCCTGGACAAGTACGGCCTCGGCTACCAGGCGCTCAGCGCGGTCAACCCCCGCCTGGTCTATTGCTCGGTGACGGGCTTCGGTCAGGACGGCCCCTACGCCGACCGGGCCGGCTACGACGGTGTCTTTCAAGCGATGAGTGGGATGATGAGCGTCTCCGGCGTGCCCGACGGAGAACCCGGCGCGGGGCCCATGAAGGTCGGGGTGTCGATGGTCGACATCCTGACCGGCCTGTACGCCGCATCGGCTATCCTCGCCGCGCTGCGCCAACGTGACATGGTCTCCGGGCGTGGACAATTCATCGACCTCGCCCTGCTCGACTGCGGGGTGGCCGCGCTGTCGCACTACGCCCAGAACTTCCTGGTATCGGGTGTGCCCGCACCGCGACGGGGCAACGGCGGATTCGGCGGCATCCCCTCGCAGGCCTTCCGCTGCGCGGACGCGGAGATCTTCGTCGTCGCCAGTACACCCAAACAATGGTCGGCACTCGCCACCGCGCTCGGGCGGCCCGAACTCGCCGACGATCCCCGTTTCGCCACCGTGTCCACCCGCATCGCCAACCGCGACCTGGTGCTGCAGACCCTCGAATCCATCTTCGCCCAGCGGTCGGCCGCACACTGGGTCGCCGCGCTCGAGGCGGCCGACGTCCCGGTCAGCCCGGTGAACACCATGGACGCGGTCTTTGCCAATCCGCAAGTCCGACATCGGGAATTGCGCACCACCGTCGCGCATCAGACGGCCGGAGCCGTCGACCTCATCGCCAATCCCATCCGTTACGGCGCCGCGGCGACTACCTACACCGCGCCGCCGCTGCTCGGCGAGCACACCGAGGAGATCCTGACCGACGTCCTCGGCAAGACCCTGGACGACATCGCCCGACTCCGCGCGAACGGCGCGATCTGACCGGCCAACACACCACCTGATACGACACGATTGGATGAAATACCGATGACGACAACATATTCCGGCCACGTTTCGTCGCAGACCTCCGGGCTGCCGCCGACCGGATGCTTTAATCACGCCGCACTGGCTTCCGGCCGCCGGTTCGACGCAGCAGAATTCCTCTCCGACGAACCGCTGCTGGGCCTGCAACGCGAGGCCGGATACATCTGGGGCACCCTACGAGACGACGAGGGCGTGCTCTACTGCGTAATGCGCCGCATCGCACCGCCCGGGGCGGCGCAGGGCGACGGAAAGTCGTTGGGGGGCAAGCTTCTAGTGGTGTCCAGCGGCACCGCCGAAGGTCAGCTTCAGCTTCGGCGGGAGCCACGTGGAGCCGCCGACAGCACCTATATCGCGCGGCACCCGCACGACGCCGACGGCGTCCGGTTGGCCTCCGCCGCGGGCGCACCTGGACGGCCGACGCAGCTTGTGCTGTCGCAGAACGACTTCGCCTACGTCGAGGAAGACGTCATCGACGTGACCGGCAAGATCGTCGCGCCACCCCTGCAGTGGTATCTGCCCGGCCCGCAGGCCGCGTTGCTGTACACCAGTCAGACCTGGCTCGTCGACGGCCAACTGGCCGGCAAACCGGTCCGTGGCTTCCTGTTCTGGGAAGAAGCGTGGATGCCGCCGGGTGGCCAGCTCTACGTGGCCAAGGATCCGCTGCACGACGCCGAGTACCTGACCTGGTACTCCTGGGCGAACCTGTGGAGCGACGGCAGCTGCGAAGTCGGGCATTTCCTGTTCGGGCAGAAGGACTTTCATGTCGGCGTCACCGCGGACAGTGCCGGTGTCGTAAGGTCGGCACGTTCCATGGACGCAGTCATCACCCGCGCGGACGACGGCTACTGGCATGACGGCATCGCCTACGAGC
>JBAWAV010000645.1:0-3309 GCA_049589475.1 Mycobacterium sp. | reverse complement strand
CAGCCGGCCCCCGTGCCGTCCGCTCCACAACCCGGAGCGGGGGGAGCGCCGGGGCTGCCAGCGTTCCCCGCGTATCCCGACGAGCCGGCGCCGCAACCCCGGCCGTATCCGCAAGACCCGCCGCCGTCACCCGCACCGGCGCCGCCCGCGCCTGCTCCGGTACGGCCGGGTCCGCCCGATCCGCGCAAGGACCTCGCCGAACGCATCTACAAGGAACGCGAATGGCGGCAGAGCACCAACAAGGGTGTGCAGTTCCTGGCGCTGCAGTACGAGGCGACCCGGTGCTTGCAGGAAGACATCCTGGCCGGCAACGACGATCCCAATCTGCCGTTGGTGACCTGCGACAAGGACCACAAGCAGGCGTACCTGTTGGCGCCTTCGATCATCAGCGGTGACCAGATCGCCAACGCCTCGTCGAGCATGGACCAGCACAGCCTGGGCTATACCGTCGACGTGCAGTTCAAGAGTGGGGCCGCCAACACCTGGGCGGACTTCACCGCGGCGCACATCGGCACGCAAACCGCGTTTACGCTGGACTCGCAGGTGGTCAGTGCACCGCAGATTCGCGAGGCCATTCCAGGTGGTCGCACCCAGATCACCGGTGGTGACCCGCCGTTCACCGCGAGCTCGGCGAAAGCGCTCGCCAACGTGCTCAAGTACGGCTCGCTACCGTTGTCGTTCGAATCATCGGAGGCTCAGACCGTCTCTGCAACACTGGGTTTGACGTCACTGCGAGCGGGCTTGCTGGCCGGCGCCATCGGGCTGGCGTTGGTGCTGGTGTACTCGTTGCTCTACTACCGGTTGCTGGGACTGCTGACCGCGCTGTCGTTGGTGGCCTCTGGCGCAATGGTTTTCGCCATACTGGTGTTACTCGGCCGCTATATCAATTACACGCTGGACCTGGCCGGCATCGCCGGTTTGATTATCGGTATCGGCACGACGGCCGACTCGTTCGTGGTGTTCTTCGAACGCATCAAAGACGAGATCCGCGAGGGTAAGACGTTCCGCTCCGCGGTTCCACGCGGATGGGGACGGGCCCGCAAGACGATCGTGTCGGGTAACGCGGTGACGTTCCTGGCCGCCGCGGTGCTGTACTTCCTGGCCATCGGCCAGGTGAAGGGCTTCGCATTCACGCTGGGCCTCACCACGATCCTCGATATCGTCGTGGTGTTCCTGGTGACCTGGCCGCTGGTGTATCTGGCATCCCGGTCGCCGACAATGGCCAAGCCGGCCTTCAACGGCCTGGGCGCGGTCCAGCAGGCCGCCCGCGAGCGGGCGGCGTTGAAGCCCAAGGCATATTCGACGGGACGGGGGTAGCGAGATGGCGTCAAAGGCGAACACGACCGGAACTGACGATACGACTGCCGTCGAAATCACCACGGACAACGCCAAAGTCGTCCGCGCGACCGGCGCCGACACCGTCCAGCCGCATCACAGCTTCCTGTCCCGCCTCTACACCGGCACCGGAGCTTTCGAAGTCATCGGCCGACGCAAGCTGTGGTACGGGATCAGCGGCGTGATCGTCGCGATCGCGATTATCAGCATCCTGGTGCGCGGCTTCACATTCGGCATCGACTTCAAGGGCGGCACCACGGTCTCGATGCCCCGCGGAGATGCCACTGTCAGCCAGGTCGAGGGAGCCTTCCGGCAGGTGCTGGGCCACGACCCGGAGTCGGTGGTGATCGTCGGCAGCGGGTCTTCGGCGACCGTGCAGATCCGGTCGGAAACGTTGACCAACGACAAGACGGACAAGCTGCGCAACGGGTTGTTCGAGAGATTCCAGCCCAAGGGTCCCGATGGTCAGGCCAGCAAGAAGGCCATCTCCGACTCAGCGGTGTCGTCGACCTGGGGCGGGCAGATCACCAAGAAAGCGGTGATCGCGCTGGTGGTGTTCTTGGTGCTGGTCAGTCTGTACATCACCGTCCGCTACGAGCGCTATATGGCGATCTCTGCTTTGACGACGATGGTTTTCGACCTGACCGTGACCGCCGGGGTCTATTCGCTGGTGGGATTCGAAGTCACGCCCGCCACCGTCATCGGCTTGCTGACGATCCTCGGTTTCTCGCTCTACGACACCGTGATCGTCTTCGACAAGGTCGAAGAGAACACCCACGGCTTCCAGCACACCGCCCGGCGCACCTTCGCCGAGGAGGCCAACCTCGCGATCAACCAGACGTTCATGCGCTCGATCAACACCAGCCTGATCTCGGTGCTACCGGTGCTGGCACTGATGGTGGTCGCGGTATGGCTGCTGGGCGTGGGCACGCTGAAGGACCTGGCCCTGGTACAGCTGGTCGGCATCATCGTCGGCACCTACTCGTCGATCTTCTTCGCCACGCCGCTGCTGGTCACCCTGCGTGAACGGACCGAGCTGGTGCGCACCCATAACCGTCGGGTGGCCCGCAGACGCGGCCCGGACCCGGTCAAGGGTCAGGCTCGCGCCGAGTCGGTCGACGAGGAGTCCGACGACGGCTCCGAAACCTCCGAGCCTGCGACGACGACTCGGGCGTCGTTCGCGGCCGCGGGTGACCCCGCGCCGAGCAAGCCGGCGCCGGGCGCGCGACCGGTGCGGCACTCCGCCGGTCGTCATACGCGTCCGAGCGGCAAGCGGGACAAACGCTAGCCCCATGGTTGCCTGGCGTCGGCGTGCGGCCGCCAGCTGGCTGGTAGCCACGCTTGCGGCAGTTGTGGGTTCGGTGTCGGCGTGCTCCGGAAGCGCCGCAGGGCAGGTCGACTACGTCGTCGACGGCGCGCTGGACACCTACAACAGCAACACGGTCAACGGCGCGGCTTCGGCCGGGGCGCAGGCGTTCGCCCGCACTCTGACCGGCTTCGGCTACCACGGTCCCGACGGCCAGGTCGTCGCCGACCACGACTTCGGCACCATGTCGATCGTCGGCGGTTCGCCGCTGGTGCTCGACTACCAGATCGCCGACAACGCGGTCTACTCCGACGGCAAGCCCGTCACCTGTGACGACCTGGTCCTGGCCTGGGCGGCCCAGTCCGGCCGGTATCCCGGCTTCGACGCCGCCAGCCAGGCCGGGTACGTCGACGTCACCTCCATCGACTGCCAACCGGGCCAGAAGAAGGCCCGGGTGTCCTTCGTCCCGGACCGCAACATCGTCGACTACAACCAGCTCTTCACCGCGACCACGGTCATGCCGTCGCACGTCATCGCCGAGGAGTTGGGCGTCGACACCACCAGCGCGCTGCTGCGCAACGACGCCGCGGCCATCGGGCGCATCACGCAGCTGTGGAACACCACCTGGGACCTCAAGCCCGGCATCGACTCGGGCACCGTCGCCAAGC
>JBAWAV010000644.1:0-1574 GCA_049589475.1 Mycobacterium sp. | reverse complement strand
GTGTTATCCGTCCCACCACTAACAAACAACTCCTCCAGCAGACTGGCTAAATCTAAAGTCGCGGCGGGCTCAGCGGCAGCCGCGACGGCGCCTGGGTCGGGGAGGTCAGTGATCGCGAGAGCGCTGGTATCGGGTGCTGCAGTGCTACCCAAGCCAAAATCGGTCAGCAGAGTGCTCAAATCCAAAGTCGCGGCAGGCTCAGCGGCAGCCGCGATCGAGCCTGGGTCCAACAAGTCCATGATCAAGTCTTCGATGCCGAAGTCGGCGTTGGCCGGCGGCGCGGTAGCGACCGGGCCCATCGCGGCAGCCAAAAATGTCCCCGCGGTCGTGGACAGACCGAATATCGCACCACCCCGGAGTTTGGCGCCGCGAATTTTCCGCTTTGTGTGCCGACCTGCCACCGTTCAGCCTTCTACTCGAACTCCACGCCCATACGGCGTCCTCAGCCCCGCCTCGGAAATTACTCGACGCGTGTGGAATACGGAACAGGCATGCGGGATCTTTCGTTAACTTCTCAGGTTCTGCCGTGCCCGAGCGTCACTCACCAGGGTCGAGCCGTCGGTGGGCTTTGGCAAATCGCTCAGGCATGAGGACTTGCTGGCGATGGCCGTGACCGGCGAGGCTGAGCGGCTGCGTGTCGGTCTCGTCGGCGGTGGGCCGGCGCGGCTCAGTCCCCTCCCGCACCGGATGTCCATCAGTTGCTTCGTGCTTCCGCAACAAAACGCGGACTGCCGCACGGGTGCCGACTGGTTGTAGGAGGTAACTGGCCGGGCGCGGCCGCACAACTTGTGGCCACCAGAACCAGCGTCCCAGCAACGCCGCGATCGACGGCGTCATAAACGAGCGCACGATCAACGTGTCGAACATCAGGCCGAGGCCGATGGTGGTACCGATCTGACCGATAACCCGCAGCTCGCTGACCGCCATCGAAGCCATCGTGAATGCGAACACCAGCCCCGCCGTGGTGACGACCTTCCCAGTACCGCCCATTGAGCGGATGATGCCCGTCTTTATGCCGGCGGCTATTTCCTCTTTAAATCGGGATACCATCAGTAAATTGTAGTCAGACCCCACCGCCAAAAGGATGATCACCGACATCGGAAGTACCATCCAAAACAATTTCATGCCCAAAAGATACTGCCAAAGCAGCACCGAAACACCGAATGATGCGCCCAATGAAAGTGCCACCGTGCCCACAATAACGAGTGCGGCAATAAAGCTTCGCGTGATGATCAGCATGATGACGAAAATGAGGCAAAGCGCACCGACCCCCGCGATCAACAGATCGTACTCGGAGCCGTCTCGCCAATCCTTATAGGTGGACGCCGCGCCGGTGATAAAGATGTTGGCTTTCGCCAGGGGTGTGCCCTTAAGCGATTCTCCGGCCGACAGCTTTATCTGGTCAATACGCGCAATTGACTCGGCCGACGCGGGATCGCCCTGCTGCGAAATAATGAATCGAGCCGCTTTGCCATCCGGAGATAAGAAATTATTCATCGCGCGCTGGAAATCCGGCTGGTTGAAGACGTCCGGCGGCAGATAGAAAGAATCGTCATTCTTCGAAGCGTCAAATG
>JBAWAV010000643.1:0-3037 GCA_049589475.1 Mycobacterium sp. | reverse complement strand
ATTATCGTCGACGGTTCCGGCACATCCTGGTCGACGAATACCAGGACACGAACCACGCGCAGTACGTCCTGGTTCGCGAACTGGTCGGCCGCGAAACCGAAGACGGCGTCACACCCGGCGAGCTGTGTGTCGTCGGCGACGCCGACCAGTCGATTTATGCATTCCGCGGGGCCACCATTCGCAACATCGAAGACTTCGAACGCGATTACCCCGACGCCAAGACGATCCTGCTCGAGCAGAACTACCGCTCTACGCAGAACATCCTGTCGGCGGCCAACTCGGTGATCGCCCGCAACGCCGGGCGCCGCGACAAGCGACTGTGGACCGACGCCGGTGAGGGTGAGCTGATCGTCGGCTACGTCGCCGACAACGAGCACGACGAGGCGAGGTTCGTCGCCGAGGAAATCGACGCGCTGGCGGCCGGCAGCGACATCACCTACAACGACGTCGCCGTCTTCTACCGCACCAACAACTCGTCGCGATCGCTGGAAGAGGTGTTCATTCGGGCCGGTATTCCCTACAAAGTCGTTGGGGGAGTGCGGTTTTACGAACGCAAAGAGATTCGCGACGTGGTCGCGTATCTGCGGGTGCTGGACAACCCCGGTGACGCGGTCAGCATGCGACGCATCCTCAACACCCCGCGGCGCGGCATCGGCGACCGCGCCGAGGCGTGCGTGGCGGTGTACGCCGAGAACACCGGCTCCAGTTTCGCCGACGCGCTGGAGGCTGCCGCCGAAGGCAAGGTGCCGATGCTGAATACCCGCTCGGCCAAGGCGATTGCGAGTTTCGTCGAGATGCTCGACGAACTTCGCGGCAAGCTCGACTCGTCAGAAGGTGATCTGGGCGAACTGGTCGAGGCGGTACTGGAGCGCACCGGATATCGCTCGGAGTTGGAGTCGTCGTCCGACCCGCAAGACCTGGCCCGGCTGGACAACCTGAACGAACTCGTCAGCGTCGCACACGAATTCGCGACGGACCTGGCCAACGCCACCGCGCTCGACGACGCCCCGGATGACGAGGACGTGCCCGACACCGGTGTGCTGGCCCAGTTCCTGGAGCGAGTGTCGCTGGTCGCCGACGCCGACGAGATCCCCGAGCACGGTGCCGGTTTGGTGACGCTGATGACGCTGCACACCGCCAAGGGGCTGGAATTTCCGGTGGTGTTCGTCACCGGCTGGGAAGACGGAATGTTCCCGCACATACGTGCTTTGGGCGATCCCCGCGAACTGTCCGAGGAGCGGCGCCTCGCCTACGTCGGTATCACCCGTGCGCGTCAACGGCTGTATGTGAGCCGGGCCAAGATCCGGTCGTCGTGGGGACAGCCGATGCTCAACCCGGAATCGCGGTTCCTGCGTGAGATCCCGCAGGAGCTCATCGACTGGCGGCGCACCGACCCCGCCCCGTCGTTCAGTGCGCCGGTGAGTGGGGCCGGCCGATTCGGCGCGCCGCGCCCGTCACCGACCCGCAGCGGCGGCGGTAGCAAGCGCCCGCTGTTGACGCTGGCACCCGGGGACCGGGTCACCCACGACAAGTACGGGCTGGGCCGCGTCGAAGAGGTGTCCGGGGTCGGCGAATCGGCGATGTCGTTGATCGACTTCGGCAGCTCGGGGCGGGTCAAGCTGATGCACAATCACGCGCCCGTCGCGAAGCTCTAGCGCCGACGATGCAGGTCGGAACGGAGGAGAAGGCGCGCAGGTTGAGCCCTAATCGAGCAGCCAATCCCTGGTGCGCGGCAGCAGCGTCAGCACGGCGCTGGCGATCGGCAGGATCGGCAGGGTGTGCACGATCCACGCGACGCGTGCTCCGGCGATGAACACACCTAGGTAGGTCAGGATCGCGACGGCCGCACCGGCCAGGATCAGGTGGCGACCGAGGGGTTGACGCAACAGCAGCAGTATCACCCCGCCGACTGTTGCCACTGCGAATACCAGCGCCAAGAAGGCCACCGCGACGCAGAACAGCCGGTCGGACCGCCACCAGCCGGCGATCAGTTCGGTTGCCACCACCGACGTGGCCCAGCCGCTGATGATGCTGACCGCCGAGGCGGCTATCGCCGTCGCGCCGCTGGGTGCAATGCCCGGTGCGCCGGCAAAACCGGGTGGCGGACCGGGCGGGACGGAGCGCGGAGGCGGGGGTGGTTGGCGCGGAATGTGTGTGGTCTGAGCGTCGTCGGCCATCTGCGGCATCGGCCCGGTCGGGGCTCGCCGGATGATGCGTGTCTCGGGGCCGCCACCGGCACGCACCGGACCGCTTGGCGGTTGAGTGGGCGGGCGATCGGCTGGTGGGGGAGTGTTCGGGTCAGTCACCGGTCAACCGGCGAAGGTGCCGACGCTCAGGCCCCGCTTGGCCAGCCACGGCACCGGGTCGATCCGCTGCGAACCGCCCAGCAGCACCTCGAAATGCAGGTGCGGGCCAGTGGAATTGCCGCGATTGCCCATGGTGGCGATCTGGTCGCCGGCCATCACCCGTTGACCCACGCTGACCAGCGTGGTGTTGACGTGGCCGTACAGCGTGACCGTGCCGTCGGCGTGGCGGAGCTTGACCCACATGCCGTACCCCGCGGTCGGGCCGGCGTCGATGACCAGGCCGTCGGATACCGCGTGGATCGGGGTGCCGATGGAGTTCGCGAGGTCGATGCCGGCGTGCAGGACACCCCAGCGGTAGCCGAAGCCGGAGGTGAAGATTCCCTTGGTCGGCATGACAAAGAGCGGTTGCTGCAGCCGGGCCTCGCGCTCGGCGCGCTCCTGGGCGAACGCGACGCCGTGCGCCAACTCGGCGTTGTGCACTGCGACATTCGCGGCGGGTCGCACGGCGACCATCTGCATGCCCTGGGACGAGGTGCTGATCGGGCCGCCGGTCAGCGTCGCGGCATCGGCGGCCAGCACGGTCTGGGCTTTGGAGTGATCAGGAGTCTGGGTGGCGGAGTGCGCAGCGGCGGCAGCGGCGCCGGCAGCCATCGCGCCGATCAACACTCGGCCGCGGGTCGGCCCGGACAGCTGTTTGCGGTGCTGCGCCCGCCGGGCCCACGGCTCCGCGT
>JBAWAV010000642.1:0-7191 GCA_049589475.1 Mycobacterium sp. | reverse complement strand
GACATGAAGTTTGTAGCAGGGTCGCAAGATCCGGATCGAGGTCGCCCGAATTTGGCGCGACATGGATACCGAATTCGATATCTCCGGCTACCAGTCGCTCGTCACGGTGTTCCTGAACACATGAATGGAGGCCCGCACGGTCCAGGCTCCAGAGCCTCCGGCGGCGGCGGTGGGTCAGTCCCATCCCAAACGGAAGGGGCAACATTGCCGAACCCGTACCTGACGCCATACCAGGTGTGGCAGCGGGTCATGTCCCACTGAACGCCCAAACCCGGTCCTCCGGTAGATCCGTGCATCCCGAGCATGGGCTGCCCGGGGCACCACGTAAACGGGTTGGCCTGGGCGGTGCCGGCGCTCAGGCCGATTGCGCTGACGACAGCACCGCCGCAAAGTAACGCCGCGGCGATAATCGACTTCAGGGTGCGGGTGGTGTCCATGGCGAGACCTTTCGCTGCTATCGGACCTCAGGCTAAGGGCGACCACTAGACGAAATCTTAACGGCGACCGCATTCTAAATTCCTGCGTTTGGCGGCGATGGATTCGGCTCTGAAATTTGCTGGACGACAATTTATCGGAGGCACATAGGGAGTGCACACTGGTTCGAAGTATGGCGGGGGAATACTGCGACCCATCAACGGCGACCGCAGACATCGGCGAATAGACCCTTGCCCGAAGGCGTATCTCACACGACCGTTCGGCAACGTCGGGCGGCACTCGCCCCGGCAATAACTGCGGATCTTCTCCTCATCGCGGCCATTGGTGTCACGCTGGCCGGATGACAGATACCGAAGGCTATGTCGACCAGGCGGTGGCGGGTCTTGCGGAGCCGCAGCCGATGTATAAGGCGTTGCGCGAGTCGACCCCGGTGTTCCGGTCGCCGCAAGCGGTGGTGCTCAGCCGGTTGGCCGACATCGAGATGGCGCTCAAGCACACCGAGCTGTTCTCGTCCAACATGGACGCGGTCGATCTGGGCAACGTGCGACCCCTGATTCCACTGCAGATCGACCCGCCCGAGCACGCGAAGTACCGCCGCATCCTCGATCCGCTGTTCACGCCGCGGGAAATGGCCCGGCGTGAACCACGCGTCACCGAACTGGTGAACGAGATGATCGACCGCTTCGCTGATCGTGGCGAATGCAACTTCCACGAGGAGTTCGCCGTGCCGCTGCCCTGCACGGTGTTCCTGCAGCTACTCGGCCTGCCGCTGGAAGACCTGGATCAATTCCTGCAGTGGAAAGACGGTGTCATCCGCCCGGAGGGCGAATCCGGATACGACCGTCGCCACGAGACCACAGCCCCTGCGGCACAACAGATCTACGACTACTTCGAGCGCGCCATCGACGATCACATCGCCAGCCCGCGCGACGACGTGTTGTCCTCGCTGGTCGCAGCAAGGGTCGATGGAGAACCGTTGACGCGCGAGGAGATCCTCGACATCTGCTTCCTGTTCCTCATCGCCGGGCTGGACACGGTGACCGATTCGCTCGACTGCTTCTTCGTGTACCTGGCCCGACACCCCGACCACCGGCACCAGCTCGTCGAGCAGCCCGACATCTTGCCGAGCGCCATCGAGGAGCTGTTGCGCTGGGAGACACCGGTGCCCGGCGTCGTCCGCATCGCCATGGACGACGTCGAGGTGGGCGGTTGCCCGATCAGCAAGGGGGAGCGGGTCAGCCCGTTACTGGGTGCGGCGAACACCGACCCCGCGGAGTTCCCCGACCCCGAGCTGGTGGACTTCTGCCGCAACCCGAACCGGCATCGCGCCTTCGGTGGCGGCCCGCACCGCTGCCTGGGCTCCCACCTGGCCCGCATGGAGTTGCGGGTAGCACTGCGTGAATTCCACCGCCGCATACCCGATTACGAGATCAAGCCGGGTACCCAGTTGACGTACACGGCCGCACTGCGATCGGTGGAGTCGCTGCCGTTGATTTTCCCGGTGCTCACGCCGTGACACGCGTCGAATTGGACGCGGAGCGCTGCGTCGGCCACGGCCGCTGCTACAGCTTGGCGCCAGAAGTCTTCGACGCCGACGAGGTCGGGCACTCGATCGTGCTCGCCGCAGAAGTATCCGGCGAGCGCTCCGCGCGGGCGGCTGACGCCGAACGAAACTGCCCCGAGGGCGCCATCACGTTGTCGCCGGCGGACGCTTGAACGCCCGTTCCTTGACCCGGTGCGTCACCGATGCCCACGCCGATGGCGAGTAGTGCGTCGTGACTTCCTCGAATCCGTCGATCCGGTGCACGCTGAGGACGCCGGTGTTTTCGTTGACGGTCAGCTCGTCGTTCTCGGACCCGCGGATCTCTTCGCCGTCAAGCAGTCGGATAACGAACAAAATGCTGTCCTCTAATGGGGCACGCCTGATCCCTGGTCGGCTGGGCGCTGGATCTGATCGATTGTGCGGCGCAGTAGTGAACGGTGCGGAAACGCTGTATGACAACCAATCAGAGGCCCGCGGAGGGGGTCGCAACCGGCATTCCGTGAACGGAGTTGCCCGTCTGTTCTGAGGTTAGGCTACATTTACTCAGCGTGACCGAAGTAGGTGTCGAGACCAGCCCGGCGGCCGCCGCTTCGTTGTCCTTTCCACTGCCGGCCGACATCGCTCCGGCCGACCTCGCCGCCGAGTTGGCGTCGGCATTGCCCGAGCGTGACGGCGACGAGTATCTGCTCTACGAATACGACGGCCAATGGGTGCTGGCGATCGGCGCGTTGGCCGTCATCGAGCTGGACTGCGACGAGCTTCGCATCATCCGCGACGGGGCTACCCAGCGAGAAGTCTGGTCCGGGCGGCCGGGGCCGGTACTCGGCGAGGCGGTCGACCGGCTGCTGCTGGAGGCCGACCAGGCATTCGGCTGGATCGCCTTCGAATTCGGCGCGTACCGCTTCGGTCTGCAGGAGCGTCTTGCGCCGCATACCCCACTGGCCCGGGTGTTCTGGCCGCGCACCCGCATCACCGTCACCGGCGACGCCGTCAACCTTGTCGACGCCGACGAGCGTCATCGCGACGTGGTGGCCCGATTGCTCAGCGCGGGTCCGCCGCCCACCCCGAGAGCGTCCGTTGTCGACGTCACCGCCGACACCTCGGACTACCGCGGCCGGGTCGGCGCGGCGATCGGCGAGATCACCGCCGGGGCGTATCACAAGGTGATTCTGTCCCGCTGCGTGAATGTGCCGTTCGCACTGGACTTTCCGGCGACCTACCGGCTGGGACGGCGACACAACACCCCTGCGCGTTCGTTCCTGTTGCGGTTCGGCGGATTCCGGGCGTTGGGCTACAGCCCCGAACTGGTGGCGGCCGTGCGCGCCGACGGCGTCGTGGTGACCGAACCACTGGCCGGCACCCGGGCGTTGGGCCGCGGCGCAGTGCAAGACCGCCAGGCCCGCGACGAGTTGGAGTCCGACAGCAAGGAGATCGTCGAGCACGCCATGTCGGTGCGCAGCTCACTCGACGAGATCACCGAGGTTGCCGAACCTGGCACCGCTGCGGTCGTCGACTTCATGACAGTGCGGGAGCGCGGCAGCGTGCAGCATCTCGGTTCGACGGTCACCGCCCGATTGGATGCGTCCAAAGACCGGATGGACGCGTTGGAGACGCTGTTTCCGGCGGTCACCGCGTCAGGCGTTCCCAAGGCGGCCAGCGTGGACGCCATCCTGCGGCTCGACGAGGCTCCCCGTGAGTTGTATTCCGGTGCGGTGGTGATGTTTTCGGCTGACGGCGGGCTGGATGCCGCGTTGACACTGCGGACGGTCTACGAACGCGAAGGGCGAACCTGGCTGCGGGCCGGGGCCGGCATCATCGGCGCCTCGGATTGCGACCGCGAGTTCGAGGAGACCTGCGAGAAGTTGACCACGCTGGCGCCGCACCTGGTGGCGCAACGCCCGCAGCCTCAGCCGACTTCGGCGTCCGGCGAGCCCTCCAGATAGTCGGCAAGGATGCTGCTGACCAGCGACTCGATGGTCGATTCGATCGATGACGCGAGGGTGGCGGTCACGGAGGCGACCGCCTGGGTGCGCAGTCGGACCAGCATGGTGATCAGTTGGGCGATCTCGGTGTCGGCGGGCAGGGCTTCGCGCGGTTTGATCCGGTCGGCGACGTGTTCGGCGCCCGCGCGCACCAGCATCTCGCTGATCTGATCGATCAACGGGACGATCTGCTCGTGCAGGTCGATCAGTTTGTCCATGCTGACGCCGTAGCCACGGATCTCGTTGAACGCGTCGATCAGTTTGGGGCGCGTGACGGTGGCCTGGTCGCCGTCGACACGAATCACCTGCAGACGCTCCAGTCGGTCAAACGCCTTGTCGTCGTTGATAAGTCGCTGCGCCTGGGCCAGCGGCATGGTCTCGGATTTCTCGGTGGTCCAGGTGCCGACGATCGCGGTTTCCAGGCCGAGCACGTCGCCGAGGTTTTTGCCTTCCTCCCAGGCGCTGAGCATCTCCCGGACGTGCGCGATGTTGTATCCGCGATCGAGCATCGACGTGATGAGCCGCAACCGGGTCAAGTGCGTGTCGTTGTACAACGCGATGCGTCCGACCCGCATCGGCGGCGGCAACAACCCGCGGTCGCGGTACACCCGGACGTTGCGGGTGGTGGTGCCAGCCCGTCGGGCCAAGTCGTCGATACGGTACTCCCCGGAGCCCAGCGCACCGTGCGGTTGGCGGACCGCCGCATCGAACAACTGCGACACTGCGTTTTCGATGACCTCCCGCGACTGGCGCCGAACACGTTTGGGCGCGCGCCGCAGGTTGGCCAGGATCCCGGCGATGGTGCCGGTTTCTGGGCGGGGTGGTCGGTCAGGAGCCATCGTTCAGGCGGATGAGCTGACGCGGACGGCGCTGTGTTCGACCGCGTCGTAGTCGGAGAACCGGAAATCTCGCATCTGCCGAAGATACTGGGTGGCGAAGCCCGGATACATCGACGCGTTGAATCCGTCCTTGGTCAGATACCAACTGCTGCACCCCGACATCCACGTCGTCTTGGTGAGCCGCTGTTGAATGCGCTTGTTGTAGCGGCGCTGGACGTCACGACGAACGTCGAGGTAACGCAGGTCGCTGTCGAGGATGGTGGTGATGCCGCGCACGGCGTAGTCGAGCTGACCCTCGATGAAAACCAGCAGCGAGTTGTGTCCGGGCCCGGAGTTCGGGCCGGTCATCAGGAACAAGTTGGGATACCCGTGCGCGCTCGCACTCTTGTAAGCCTGTGCGCCATTAGCCCACTCGTCACTCAGCTTGCGGCCGCCGAGCCCGGTGACCGGAAAAGGGGGACCGTCCAAGTGCACGTCGTAACCGGTGGCGAACACGATGCAGTCCAGATGGTGTTCCACACCATCGCTGGTGCGGATACCGACGGGGCTCAACGTCGCAATCGGCCAGTCGATCAGCTTGCAGTTGTCACGCTGCAGGGCGGGGTAGTAGTCGCTGGAGACCAGCATCCGCTTGCAGCCCGGGGTGAAGTCGGGTGTGAGCTGGCGGCGCAGCCACGGGTCTTTGACCTGCCGGCGCAGGTGCATGCGGCCCAGCCGAGTCACCACCGAGGTCAGCGGGGTGTCCCACACCAGGGCGGTGGCGCTGGCCTCATGACCCCAGTACAACGCCTGGCGCGCAAGTTGTTGCACCGCAGGAGCTTTGGTAAACACCCTTTGCACGGCGGGCGGCGTCGCCACGTCCCAGCGGGGCAGCACCCAGCCCGGCGTGCGCTGGAACACCTTGACGAATTCGGCTTGCTTGACTAGTTCGGGGATGATCTGGATGGCGCTGGCTCCGGTGCCGATCACTGCGACCCGCTTTCCGGCGAAGTCGTAGTCGTGATCCCATCGGGCACTGTGGATTTGGTGCCCGCGGTAGGAATCGATGCCGCGGATCTCCGGGAAACTGAAGTCCGGCAGTGGCCCCGATGCCAGGATGACGGTCCGCGCCCGAAAGCGCTTGCGGCCGGCCGTGGTTGCCGTCCACACGCCGGCGTCCTCGTCGAACGACAGCCCGGTGACCTCTTGACCGAACCGAATGTGGCGGCGAATGTCGAACCGGTCGGCCATCTCCTCGATATGCTGGCAGATTTCGCCGGCGGGCGAGTATGTCCGTGACCAGGTCGGGTTTTTGACAAACGAATACGAGTACAGCAGCGACGGAATGTCGCAACTGGCGCCCGGGTAGCTGGTGTCGCGCCACGTTCCGCCCACCCGGTCGCTGCGCTCCAGGATGACGATGTCGCGCGCCTTGTTGCCGGCTTTGCCCAGTTTGATCGCTGCGCCGAGCCCGCTGAACCCGGCTCCGACGATCAGTGTGTCGTGGGTATGTGTGCTGGGCACAATCAGGCCGCCGGCTCGGGGGTGACTTCTTTGACCCAGGTGGGCACTGCCGGCAGCAGGGGCCGCGGATACCGGTCGGAAAGCCACACCATCGAATTCGCGAGCAGGTGATACGGGTGGCGCGGATTCGTGACCACTCCGGCGTAACGCCGCAGGAACCGGTAAGTCGGTACCCGACCGGTGTGTTCGCCGCGGTCGCCAAGCTCTTTGAATCGTTTCACCGCCCGGTAAAGCCGCTCGGGCTCCATGCCCATAGCGGTGATCTCGTTGCGGATCCTGTTGATCAGCGGTGCACCCATGATCGCGCCGATGATGAGACCCGGCGTGGCATTGTGACCGACGAAGTCGATCAGCAGCCGTCGGATCTTCGCGTGCCCGATCATGTCGAGAACCTCGAAATCGACCACCAGATGGCGTGATTCGTCGTTGTTAATTTTCTCGAACACCTGGTGACACACAGGGTCGTGCACCTCGTCGAGCAGGAATTTCAACAGGGCGCCGTCCAGCGCGACTTCGAGCATCGGGATGACGGTGCCGAGCAGAGACAGCGGCATGTCGTCGGCCCAGCGGTCCAGCCAGTCGATGGCCAGCCGGATGTTCACGTTAGGCTCCGGAACCTCGCCGTCTTCGAGCATGCCCCAGCGCTTCATCAGCGCCAGTTCGGCGTTGGCGTGCCGCTGCTCCTCGGCGTGGAAGTAGCGATAGATCTCGGCGATGGTCGGGGTGGGTGCCTTCTTCGCCAGCGCCGCGAAGCCTCGGGCACCGATGTTCTCGATCCAGCACAGGTCGGCCATGAACGCCTTGAGTTGTGGCCGCTGTTCGTCGGTGATGGTCTCGGCGCCGGGTGCGTCCCAGTCGATGTCGGCAAGCGCCCATTGGCGATCCTTGA
>JBAWAV010000641.1:0-10956 GCA_049589475.1 Mycobacterium sp. | reverse complement strand
GAAGAAGCCGAGGCGGCCGAGGCCGACCCGCCCGTAGTCGAGGTGCCTGCCGCTCCCGAGCAGGAAGCGGCGCCCGAGCAGCCCACTGAATCGGACGACGCTGAATCGGACGACGCTGAATCGGACGAAGCTGAGCCCGGTACGGACGACACGACAGCGGAGCCGACGGAGAAGCCCGCCACAGAGCCAGACGAAGGCTGATGACCACCCCGGCTCAGCACGGCGCCACCCGGCCCGCTGGACGCCGGAATCGCCTGGTGTTAGGTACAGGTGCCCTGCTGGCGGCGGCGTTGGCCTACATCGGCCTGGTCGACCCGCATGACCCCAATTCGTTCTTTCCGGTGTGCCCGTTTCGGCTGCTGACCGGGTGGAACTGTCCCGGGTGCGGCGCGCTGCGGATGATCCACGACGTGCTGCACGGCGACCTGACCGCGGCGGTCGCCGACAACGTGGTCTTGCTGGTCGGTATCCCGTTGTTGGCCGGCTGGGGTCTGCTGCGCCACCGCCGCGGAAAACCGCCGTTGACGATTCCGATGACGGCCGCCGTGCTGAGCACGCTGCTGGCCTGGACAGTGGTGCGCAACCTGCCCGGATTCCCGTTGGTTCCGACGCTGCTCACCCACTAGCCGCCTATCTGATCGGGAACCGACGCGAGATGATCGGCTAGCGCGACTATGCTGAGTCGTCGTGGCGAGACGCGGCAAGATCGTCTGTACTCTCGGTCCGGCCAGCAGCACTGACGAGGCCGTCAGAGCTCTGGTCGAAGCCGGAATGGACGTTGCCAGAATGAACTTCAGTCACGGCGACTACAGCGATCACAAAGCCTCCTATGACCGGGTGCGCGCGGCATCGAACGCCACCGGCCGCGCGGTCGGACTACTCGCCGATCTGCAGGGCCCGAAGATCAGGCTCGGACGCTTCGCTGACGGACCGACGTACTGGGCGGACGGCGAAACGGTCCGGATCACCGTCGCGGACTGTCAGGGCAACCACGACCGGGTGTCGACTACCTACAAGCAACTGGCAAAGGACGCGGTGGCGGGCGACCGGGTTTTGGTCGACGACGGCAACGTCGCGTTGGTCGTCGAGAGCATCGACGGCGACGATGTCGTGTGCACCGTGGTCGAGGGCGGCCCGATCAGCAACAACAAGGGAATGTCGTTGCCGGGGATGAAGGTCTCGGCGCCTCCGCTCTCGGAGAAGGACATCGAGGACCTGGAGTTCGCACTACACCTCGGCGTCGACATGGTGGCGCTGTCGTTCGTCCGCTCGCCGTCGGACGTCGAGCTGGTTCACGAAGTGATGGACCGGGTTGGCCGACGGGTCCCAGTGATCGCCAAACTCGAGAAGCCGGAAGCCATCGACAATCTCGAGGCTGTGGTGCTGGCCTTCGACGCGGTGATGGTCGCCCGTGGCGATCTCGGTGTCGAGCTGCCGCTGGAAGAGGTCCCGCTGGTCCAGAAGCGGGCCATCCAAATGGCCAGGGAGAACGCGAAACCCGTCATCGTCGCGACGCAGATGCTCGAGTCGATGATCGAACACTCACGGCCCACGCGGGCGGAGGCCTCCGACGTGGCCAATGCGGTGATGGACGGGGCCGACGCGGTGATGCTCTCGGGCGAAACCTCCGTCGGGAAATACCCGTTGGCCGCGGTGCAGACGATGGCCCGGATCATCTGCGCCGTGGAAGAGAATTCGACCGCCGCTCCGCCGTTGACGCACGTGCCGCGCACCAAGCGAGGCGTGATCTCCTACGCTGCACGCGACATCGGTGAGCGCCTCGATGCCAAGGCGCTGGTCGCGTTCACCCAGTCCGGTGACACCGTTCGGCGACTCGCGCGGCTGCACACGCCGCTGCCGCTGCTGGCCTTCACGCCGCTGCCCGAAGTGCGCAGCCAACTTGCGATGACGTGGGGTACTGAGACGTTCATCGTGCCGGTCATTCAAACGACCGACGGCATGATCCGCCAGGTCGACAAGTCGCTGCTGTCGCTGGGCCGGTACAAGCGTGGCGATCTGGTCGTCATCGTGGCCGGCGCACCTCCCGGCACCGTCGGCTCGACAAACCTGGTGCACGTGCACCGAATCGGCGAAGAGGACGTCTAGCCCGCCTCGCCCGGCCACTAGGCTGGCCCGGTGTCTGACTTCGACGAGCTGATGACGGTGCTCGACCTACGTCGCGCGAGCGGAAACGCCTTCGTCGGATCTCACCCCAGCAAGAACCCGCCGCGGACATTCGGCGGCCTGTTGATGGCGCAGTCGTTCGTCGCCGCCACCCGCACATTGACCCGTGACCTTCCGCCCAACGCTCTGTCGGCGCATTTCATCAACGGCGGTGAGACCGACAAGGACATCGACTTCGAGGTGGTGACGCTGCGCGATGAGCGCCGCTTCGCGAACCGGCGTGTCGAGGTGACGCAGGGCGGCACTTTGTTGGCGACGGTGATGATCTCCTACCTGGCCGGCGGTCGCGGTCTCGAGCACAGCATCGAGTCACCCAACGTCGCCGACCCCGAGACCCTGCCGTCCATCCAGGAATTGCTGCTCGGCTACGAGGAAACCGTCCCGCTGTTCGTCAATGCGCTGCAGCCCATCGAGTGGCGATACACGAACGACCCGTCCTGGGTGATGCGCGAGAAAGGCGACCGTCTCGCTTACAACCGCGTGTGGGTCAAGGCCGACGGTGTGCTGCCCGACGACCCGGTGCTGCACACCGCGACGATGCTCTATTGCTCGGATACCACCGTGCTGGATTCGATCATCACGACGCACGGTCTCTCATGGGGGTTCGACCGGATTTTCGCTGCGACCGTGAATCATTCGGTGTGGTTTCACCGCCAAGTCGATTTCAGCGACTGGGTGTTGTACTCGACCGCCTCGCCGGTCGCGACGGATTCCCGCGGGCTGGGTTCCGGGTACTTCTTCGACCGGTCCAGGCGGCCGGTCGCCACCGTGATGCAAGAGGGTCTGGTGAAGTATTTTCCTGGTCTGCCGGGATAAGTTATGCCGTTGCGGCGCAACCGGTTCAGCGGACCGGGGCTGGCGTCAGGGTGACGCTCAACCGGTCTTTGACATTGTGCCGGAACTGATCGGCGCACTGCTGCTGGCCGAACTTAGCGGTGCCGGCCTTCTGCATGCAGTCGATGTAGTCGCCGCCGCCGACGTCCTTCCACACCGTCGTCCATATTGCGATGAACGCCAGCCCGACAACGATCGCCAAGGCGCCCAACACTATGCCCGCGATCGCGACCCCGCCGTTGTCGGCGGTGCCGCGCTTGACGCGACGATGCGCGATGACGCCGATGATCACCGCGGCGATACCCAGCGCGATCGGGGCGAACACGGTCGCGACGCAGACCAACCCGATGACCGCCAGGACCAGCGAGGCGATGCCGAGCCCGTTCCTGGGCGCGGCACGCTCCGGCGGATAACCGGCGTAAAGCGGTGGCGGAGGGTAATCGCCCGGGAAAGCGGCCGGCAGATATCGGTACGGATCGGGATAGGGGTACGGCGGCCCGGTTTGCGAGGTTCCCCGGGAGTTTTCGCGTCCGTCCGGAGTATCCGAAGGTCCGGTCATGACTCGCTCTCTAGTCGGGCGGCGTTGGACGACTGTCCGTCAGAATACGCGTCGGCGCCGATGCGTAATTCGGGACATGGGCTGCGGTCGGGCAAGTGGTGGGTGGCGACCACTACTGTCCGCTCCGCCGCGATCAGCCCACCCCGCGGATCCAGCAGGCGGCGCAAGATGGGTTCAGCGTCGACGACGTCCAGGTGTTCGGTGGGCTCATCCAGCAGCACAATCCGCGCAGGCGAGATGATCGCCCGTGCGAGCAGGAGCCTCCTGCGCTGACCTGCCGACAGCGCATCGGCTCCGGCCGCCAACACGGTGCCCAGGCCGTCCGGTAGGCCGGCCAGCCAGGCGGTCAAGCCGACCCGGTCCAGCGCGTCGGCCAATTGGCGGTCCGGGCAATCGCCGCGTGCGACGAGCAGGTTATCCCGGACTGTCGTCGCGAACACGTGCGCGTCCTCAGCGAAGAAGCTGACAGCGCGGCGCAGCTCTGGCTCGTCGATCAGTCCCACCGGTGTACTGCCCAGCGTCACTTCGCCATCCCTGGGTGTCAACAAGCCGGCGAGCGTCATGAGCAGCGTTGTCTTGCCCGACCCGCTGGGACCGGTGACCGCCAGCCTTGCGCCCGGCCTCAGCTCAACCGTCGCCGATGTGGCGGGCGCCCGGTCACCGGAGTGCGCCACCGACACCTGGCGGGCGCACAGCGTCGCTGTCGCTGCCGGCCTCGGTGGGGCCGACGGAGTGGACATTGGACTTGTCGCCGGCGTCAAGTCGAGGAGATGCCGTGCCGCTATCCGCGAACGCGTCAACTGAACAGCAGCGGCGGCCAACGGCGTCGTTGCTTCGAATGCGGACAGTGGCAACAGCATCAAGATGGCCAACGTGGTGGGTGCAACGCTGCCCGCCAGCCCGATTGCGGCCACCACGGCGCCCAGCACGCTGGCCCCGATTGCCGCGGTGGGAATGGCAGCCGCCAGAGCGGCGGGGCGGACGGCGGCATCGACGGCGTCACTCCAAGCCTCTTGCCGGCGTTGCGAATCCAGGATGATGCTCTGCAGCCGGCCGGCGACTCGCAGTTCGGGCGCGTGCTCAAGTGCCAGCATTGCCGCGACATCGCGCGCGGAATGTTGTTGCCGCGCAACCGCTTCCTGCGCGGTCGCGGCTTTCGCCGCCAGCCACGGTGCGACGATCCCGGCGACCAGCAGGCTGATCGCCAACAGCGCCGCGGTCGGCGGTGAGATGACCCCGACCGCCACGGTCGCCGCGAGTGCCAGCAGGGCCGCGACACCGAACGGCAGCACTGAGCGCACCAGCACATCCGCCAACTGATCGACGTCGGAGCCCACCCGCGCGACCAAGTCCCCGCTGTGTAGGCGAGTCGCATCCTCGGCCCGTCCGTGGGCCAAGCGGGAATAGATCTGCGCACGGGCGGCGCCCGCGGCCTGCAGCGCGGTGTCATGGGCGACGAGGCGTTCGCAATAGTGCAGCACCCCACGAGAAATCGCGAATGTCCGTACGCCGACCACCGCGATCGACAGGTCCAGCACCGGCGGCATCTGCCAGGCGCGGGTGATGAGCCATGCCGACAGTCCCGCCAGCGCCAGCGCGCTGCCAAGCGACAGCGCCCCGAGTGCAACGCCGAGCAGCAGGCGTGGCAGACGCGGGCGCAGCAACGGTAACGCGGCGAGCAAGGGGTCAGACGCGAGCACGATCGGCCTCCTCTGCCGCGCCGACGTCGACGACGTCATCACCGATCCCGACGACCTGCGGGCGGTGGCCGACCACCACCACCGTGTCGCCGGCGCGCGCCCGCTCGACGATCGCGTGCAGCACCCGGGATTCGGTCTCAGCGTCGAGGTGCGCGGTGGGCTCGTCGAGAAGCAGGATCGGCGAACGTGATCCGAGTGCGCGAGCCAGCGCGAGGCGCTGGCGCTGCCCCAATGACAACCCGACACCGCCGCGCCCGATCACGGTGCGAATTCCCTCCGGCAGCGTGGCCAAGACGTCAGTGAAACCAGCTGCAGCACAAGCGTCTTCGATATCATCGAGAGTGCCGAACAGTGACAGGTTGTCGGCTACGGTTCCGGGGACCAGCACCGGGCGCTGCGGCAACCAGCAGACTTGGTGCCACCATGCCTTGGGCTCGAGATCGGCGATATCGGTTCCGGCCACGCTGATTCGACCGCTGGTGGCTGTGGTGAGCCCGGCGATGGCCTGCAACGCGGTGCTTTTACCCGCGCCATTGCCACCGGTGAGCACAGTCACCTGGCCCGGCCGGATGACGGCGCTGAGATCGTTCGGGCGCCACCCGTCGCGGCCCGCAACGCTCAGCTTGTCCAGCACAATCTCGGCGCCACGCGCCGAGACCACGCGTGACCCCGGGACGGTATCCGGGCTCGCCTCGATCAGCTCGAAGGCTTTGTCAGCGGCGGCCCGGCCATCCTGTGCGGCATGGAATTCCACGCCAATGCGGCGCAGCGGCCAGTAGACGTCGGGCGCCAGCAAGAGCACGGTCAAGCCGGTGGTCAGACTGATCTCGCCGAAGACGAGGCGAAGGCCGATACTGACCGCGACCAGGGCGACGCCGAGGGTGGCAAGGAGTTCCAACACCAACGCCGAAAGGAACGCGATGCGCAGCGTCGCCATCGCCGAGCGTCGGTGGGCGGCGCCCAGCTCGGTGATGCGCTGCTCGGGGCCGTCGGCGCGACCCAGGGCCCGCAGCGTCGGAATGCCGGCGATCAAGTCCAACAACCGAGCCTGCAATGTGGCCATGGCTGCCAGTGCCGCGGCGGAGCGCTCCGCGGTGGCGAGGCCGATCAGCACCATGAAGAGCGGAATCAATGGCAGCGTGATCACCACGATCAGAGCCGATTTGAGGTCGTAGAGACCAAGGACCAACGCGCTCATCGGAGTGAGAATCGCGGCGAGCAGCAACGCCGGCAGGTATGCGGTGAAGTAGGGGCGCAGCGCGTCGAGTCCGCGCGTCACGACCACGGCCGCGTCGTCGCGCAGTGCCGCCAGGTCCCGGGGTTGGCGGGCGGTGACCGCCACCAGGACCCTTGTGCTCAGGTCTGCGATGGCCGCACTGGCGCCGCGTTGGCCCAGTCGGGTTTGGAGCCAGTGCGCGACGGCGCGCACCGCCCACAGCGACAGCAGGACCGCCAATTTCGGCGTCCACTGCGCCAGCGTGCGCGCCGCAGGGTCGGTAATGACGTGGGAAGCGACGTGCGCCAACAGAATTGCCGATCCGATCGCGCAACCGGAGATCACGACACCGCATGCGACCGTCGTAGCCAGGAAACGGCGCAGTGCCGGGGATGCCCGGACGAGACGCGGATCCAGCGGACCTCGACTGCTCAGGGTGTTCGCCTTGCCAGGCCGATCGACGGCGGTATGTGGTCAGCCGAAATGCGCTGACGGAAAACCCAATACGTCCAACTTTGGTACGCCACCACCAGTGGCGCGAAAATGGCGGCGGCCCAGGTCATGATCTTCAGGGTGTAGGCGCTCGAGGATGCGTTGCTGACGGTCACACTCCAGCGCGGGTCGAGCGTCGAGGGAACCAGATCGGGATACATTGCCCCGAACAGCAACACGACGACGGCGGTGATCACCACGGCGCTGCACAGAAAGGCCCACCCTTCATGCTTGCGGGTGAACACCAATGCGACGGTGGCCAATTGCGCGACAACGGCGACGGCCAACACCAACCAGGTCCAGCCCTTGCCGTGGGCGAGTTGTGTCCATATCCCGAAACCGGCGACGACTGCGGTCACCGGCAGCGACAGCCGAACAGCGACCCGCAATGCATCGTCGCGCACTGAGCCAGATGTCTTGAGCGCGATGAAGATCGCGCCGTACAGCAGGAACAGTCCGCAGGTGGCCAGGCCGCCCAGCAGCGTGTAGGGGCTCAGCACGTCGGTGATCGACAGGTTGACCTGGTGCTCGGCGTCGACTGGAAGGCCGCGGACCAGGATGGCGAAGGCCACCCCCCACAGCACCGCAGGCAACCAGGAACCGGCCGCAATACCGAAATCGGCCCACCGCCGCCACTTCGGGTCATCGACTTTCCCTCGCCATTCAATGGATACCGCGCGAACGATCATGCCGAACAAGATCGCCAGCAACGGCAGGTAAAGCGAAGAGAAGACCGTGGCGTACATGCCCGGGAAGGCGGCAAACATCGCGCCGCCGGCGGTGAGCAGCCATACCTCGTTGCCGTCCCACACCGGACCGATGGTGTTGAGCACCGCCCGGCGGCGTGGCTCCCGGTCGCCGCTGCCCATCCGGGCTATCGGCTCCATCAGCATGCCTACGCCGAAATCGAATCCCTCGAGGATGAGAAACCCGAGGAACAACACCGCGAGAAGGCCGAACCACACATCGTGAAGCGCCACCGAAGGCTCCTCTCTGCCGAAACAGGCAGCTGTCAGTAGGCAAAGGACAACGGCGCGACCTCGTCGGCGCCGGGCGGCGCCGGCGCGGCAGGCTCCGCGTCGTGTTCTTGTGGTCCTTCCACGACATAGCGTTTCAGCAGCCAGAACCAGATGACCGCCAGAACCGCGTAGATCAGGGTGAATGTCACGAGGGAGATGACCACCATCACCGGGGCGTGATGGGATACGCCGTCGGCGACCACCAAGTGGACCTTCGGGTCGCCAGTCGGGTTGGGCGCCACGATCCACGGCTGGCGACCCATCTCGGTGAAGACCCAGCCGGCGCTGCTGGCCAGAATCGGGGTGGGCAACGTCACCAGGGCCAGGCGGGAGAACCACGGCCCGTTGGGGATACGCCCCCCACGGGTCAGCCATAGTGCGGCGAGCGCGAACAACACCGGGAACAGCAGGAAGCCGATCATTGCGCGGAAGGACCAGTAGGTGACGAAAAGGTTCGGGCGGTAATCTCCGGCGCCGAAACGTTGTTGGTCGTCGCGCTGAATGTCGCGCACGCCTTGCAGCGTGACGTCATGGAATCGGCCTTTCGCCAAAAACGGCAGGACGTAGGGAACTTCGATGACGCGGGTCAGGCTGTCGCAGTTGTTCTGCCGCCCGACGGTCAAAATGGAGAATTCGGGATCGGTCTGGGTGTCGCACAGCGATTCGGCGGAAGCCATTTTCATCGGCTGCTGGTGGAACATCAGTTTGCCCTGGGCGTCTCCGCTGAACAACAGCGCGACGGTTGCGGCCAGCGCGACCCAGCATCCCAGGATGGTGGCTGGACGGTACATGCTGCGGGCATCACCGTTCTCGGTCTGGCTGTGCGAGCGAACCATCCACCACGCGCTGACCGCCGCGACGAATGTGCCGGCGGTCAGCAACGATGCGGTGACCGTGTGCCCGAATGCCGCCAGACCCGTGTTATTGGTGAACAGCGTCGAGATGCTGTGCAGCTCAGCGCGTTTGGTCGCGGGGTTGTAGTGAGCGCCGACTGGGTGCTGCATGAAGGAGTTCGCCGCGATGATGAAGAACGCCGACAAGTTCACCGCGCCGGCGACAATCCAGATGCATGCGAGGTGGACCAGGCGGGGGAGTCGGCTCCAGCCGAAGATCCACAGGCCGAGGAAGGTGGATTCGAAGAAGAACGCGGCCAGGCCCTCCATGGCCAGTGGAGCGCCGAACACGTCGCCGACGAAGCGCGAGTATTCGCTCCAGTTCATTCCGAACTGGAATTCCTGCACGATCCCGGTCGCGACGCCGAGCGCAAAGTTGATCAGGAACAACTTCCCGAAGAACTTGGTGAGCCGGTACCAGGCAACGTTGTCGGTGACCACCCAGATCGTCTGCATGACGGCGATCAGCGGCGCCAGGCCGATCGTGAGCGGGACGAAGATGAAGTGGTAGACGGTGGTGATACCGAACTGCCACCGCGACACGTCGACGACGTTCATCTGCCATCTCCCACCAGTGGTTCCGATACAACTACTACGCAGTGTAGTACTGGACCGCTACCGCCGCGGTCAGGTCATGTTGCCGGTCACCATCCAATCGTTTGGGCCGCGCCTCTGTTAGGGCCTTAGGGCCTCTGCTGCCTTCTTGGAGGCACTGCGGATACCGAACGACGACACAACCTCGAACACCCCGAGGACGATCAGCCAGATGCCGACGATCTCAGTGAGGATCTCGATGCTTTCAAGTGGCGACCCGATCATCACGATGCCCGCCAAGAGGCTGATCAGACCGAGGAAGATCTGCCAGCCGCGGCCGGGCAAATGCGGATCACTGATGGCCGAGATCGACGTTGCCACACCGCGAAAGATGAAGCCGACACCAATCCAGATGGCCAGCAGGAGAATTGCATAGCCTTCACCGAAGTGCCGAAAGCACAACACTGCCAAAATCAGTGAGGCTGCGCCGCTGATGAACAGCAGCACCCGCCCGCCGGCGGAGACATGCAAGCTGAAGGCGAACACCACCTGCGCGGCACCGGTAACCAGTAGGTAAAGGCCGAACAGCACGGCCGCGATGACGATGGAGTGCCCGGGCAACAGCAGCACCAGAATGCCCAGTGTGAGTGCCAGGATTCCCGACACCAGGGCCGACTTCCACAAATGGGGCAACAACTTTGGTACAGCGGTGGTTTCCATGCCCGAATGGTCCCACAAACGGCGATCGCGGTGGGACGTTTGGGACGCGTCAGACCCGGGCCTTCTCCGGTGCTCCGGCGCGCAGATCCTCGGCATCGGTGTCGGGACGACGCCCGACCAGATACCAGGTTCGCATGACGCCCTTGCCTTTGACGTCGATGGCGCCTCGTTCGTGGAGCACGAAGTCGTTGCGGAGTCGCTGATAAACGGCTTCTGGCACTTGGATTCGGCCCACCGAGTCGGTGGTTTCCATCCGCGACGCGACGTTGACCGCGTCGCCCCACACGTCGTAGAAGAACCGGCGTGAACCCACCACTCCGGCGACGACGGGCCCGCTGGCCAGCCCGATGCGCAGCGGCAGCGGATTGCCCTGCGCATCCTTCAGTCGGCTTGCGGCCTCGGCCATGTCGAGCGCCAGGGATGCCAGCGCCTCCACGTGATCGACCCGCGGCTGGGGGACACCACTGACGACCATGTACGAGTCGCCGCTGACTTTGATTTTCTCTAATCCGTGTTCGTCCACCAACGCATCGAAGTCGCCGTAAAGCCGGTCCAGGAAACGGATCAGGTGTTCGGGCGCCATGTCGCTGGCCCGCTCGGTGAAGCCGGCGATGTCAGCGAACAGGACCGAGGCGTCTTCGTATTTGTCGGCAATAACGTTGCGCGCCGGGTCTTTTAGCCGTTCGGCCACGCTGGTCGGCAGGATGTTGGCCAGCAATGCCTCGGAACGTTCGTACTCGACTTCCATAGCGGCTTCGGCCCGAACGATCTCGCGCACCGCGTACCACACCGTCGTCACCACCAT
>JBAWAV010000640.1:0-6748 GCA_049589475.1 Mycobacterium sp. | reverse complement strand
AGGCCGTCGGCAGGCGCCAGCCCACAGATCAGATAGTCAGGTACGCGGCCGGCGTGCGAGATGGATTCGGCGAGCGACGCCAACACCGGGATGCCGTTGGCGGTGCCGTCGAGGAGTTTCCCGGCATCGGCTCCGGCGCGGAGACTGTCGATGACACTGAGGATTTCGTACTTCTCCGAGTGTCGGACCAGGCCGTTGGCGGTCTTACCGTCCTGCTCGCCGAACACGCCCTCGCAGTAGACGATTGCGGTGGAACCAGTAGGCAGCGCGAAGGGAACTGCCGGAAGGCTTTGTTCGGACGCGTCAAGAGAAGGGGAACCGCTCGAAAGCGAAGACATAAAATCCTCTGAGAAGTCTCAGAGAAGGCGACGGGATCGCGGCGGGGCGGTGAGCCCAACGTTCAGCAAGTGATCTGCCCTGAGGGCCGGCAAGATTACCGGCTTGTTAACTGTACCCGACCGGGTCTGATTGTCCTGCTTCCGCGGCTCCCGGATCGGACTTGAAGGAGTTCGCCGGCCTGTGCCCCGAGCACGCGCCCCTTGGCGTTCACCGCGTCGCCATCTAGCCAACATCCGTATTCCCATGCAGTCACACCTCGCCCTTCACACTGGGGAAATTCGCGCATCCCAGTGGAGGTCTTCGTGGTTGTCGGAAACGACGAGGTCGCCCCGAGCTTGGAGGTCGACGCGGCAGGGCAGCGAGCGCAGGTGCGGCGCGCGGCGCTGGCCAGCTCCATCGGCACCACGATCGAGTGGTACGACTTCTTCCTCTACAACACCGCCGCGGCGCTCGTTTTCCCGCACCTGTTCTTCCCCGCATCGACTCCGTACGCCGGGGCGATGGCCTCGTTCGCGACCTATGCGGTCGGTTTCGTCGCCCGCCCGCTGGGCGCCGCGATCTTCGGGCACTGGGGCGACCGGATCGGTCGTAAGGCCACGCTGATCGTGACGCTGCTGGTGATGGGCATCTCGTCGGCGATCGTCGGCATGCTGCCCGGCACCGCCGCGATCGGGCCGGCGGCGCCGCTGTTACTCGTGCTCCTGCGACTAGTGCAGGGCGTCGCGATCGGCGGAGAGTGGAGCGGGTCGGTATTGATCGCGATGGAGTGGGGCGACCAACGCAAGCGGGGGCTGCTGGGTAGTTTTGCTCAGCTCGGCGTGCCGATGGGGCTGGTGCTGGGCACCGGTGGCATGACGTTGCTTTCGGCCACGCTGTCGCCGGAAGAGTTCGACTCGTGGGGCTGGCGGCTTCCGTTCTTGTTCAGCCTGGTGCTGGTTGCGCTCGGCCTAGTTATCCGGCTGTCGATCCTGGAGACGCCGATGTTCGCGAAGGTGGCCGAGGAGCGGGTTACCGCCCGCACCCCGGTCGTCGAGGCGATCCGGCAGCACTGGCGGGAGATCCTGCTGTCGGCGGGCCTGCGGTTCAGCGAACAGATGCCGTTTTATCTGTTCACGACTTTCGTTCTGATCTATGTGGTCTCGCGGCACGAGTTCACCAAGACATTCGTGCTCAAGGCCGTGCTGGCGGGCGCCGTGTGCGAACTTGTCGCGATCCCGCTGTTTTCCCATCTGTCGGATCGATTCGGCCGCAAGCGGATTTACCTCGTCGGATCCCTGCTGACTGGTCTGATCGCATATCCGTACTTCGCGGTGCTGACCCACAGTGGGGCCGGGCTGGTCTTCGCCGCAGTCGTGGTCTCGCTTTTCCTCCACGCGCTGCAGTACGGCCCGCAGGCCGCGCTGATCGCCGAGAATTTCCCAACCCATCTGCGCTACGGCGGCGCCGGACTCGGCTATCAGCTAGCGTCGGTGTTCGCCGGCGGCCCCGCGCCGCTGATCGCAACGTGGTTGCTGCACAAGACCGGAACGCCGTACGCGATCTCGGCGTACATCGTCTTCGCCGCAGTGGTCACGATTGCCTGCGGTCTCGCCCTGCCGGACCGTTCCCGGGCCGACATCGAGGACGCCGGCGTCTATCTCCGATAGCCGATCACCGTTTGGTCTGGCAGATCGTTCGACACCTCGCCGCGGTAAGTTCCCACGCGTGAGCGAAGACAGAGTTCGTGTGGAGATTGGGTCCAATGGCGTGGCGACGGTGACGATGGCGCGCGCCGACAAGCACAACGCGCTTGACCGAGCCATGTTCGAGGGCTTGATGAACGCCGCAGAGCAGCTGGCAAAGGACACGACGGTTCGCGCAGTCGTACTGCACGGCGATGGCAAGAGCTTCTGCTCGGGCCTGGACATTGCCAGCTTCATGTCCGGGCAAGGTGGCACCGGTGTGCTGCTGGAGCGGGAGAGCGACCGGCAGGCCAACTTCGCCCAGCGCGTGGCCTACGACTGGTCCTTGGTGCCGGCGCCGGTCATCGCCGCAATTCATGGGAATTGCTTCGGCGGCGGTCTACAGATCGCGCTGGGCACGGACATCCGGATCGCCGCGCCCGACGCGAAGCTGTCCATCATGGAGATCAAATGGGGCCTCGTCCCCGACATGGGCATCACGCAGACACTGCCGCGGTTGATACCCATCGACATCGCGAAGGAGTTGACGTTCAGCGGCCGCATCCTTTCTGGGAGCGACGCGTCGACGCTCGGGTTGGTCACTCGAACCAGTGACGATCCGCTGGCCTCGGCGCTGGCGCTGGCAGACGAGATCGCGCAGAAATCTCCTGATGCCGTCCGGGCTGCCAAGCGCCTCTACGACGAGACATGGGTCAGTGACGACGCCGCGACTGCCCTGAGACGCGAAACCGAACTGCAGAGCGGGTTGATCGGCAAGCCCAACCAGATCGCCGCGGTGGTGGCCGGAATGTCGGGGGAGCAGCCGGTCTTCGCCGACCCAGAACAGTGATGCGACAGCAGTCCGCAGCACTCTTCGACGGCGCTCTTGATCGGCTCAAGGGTCGTCTTCATGTCGCGCAGGTCAATCGCTTACGCAGATAACTGAGGCATTCCAGCCGCTACGCCCCTCAGCGCGCAGGCGGCCAGTATCGTGCGCGGATCTTGCGCTTCATCAATTTTCCGGTGTCTTCGCGAGGCAAGTCGCTGTCGAAGACGACGATTTTGGGCGTTTTGTAATGCGCCAGATTGGCTCGGACATGTTGGCGGACTTCGTCTTCGGTCAGGCCGGTCGCGTCGACATGGGCGGCGATCGACTCGCCGAACTCCTCGTCCGGTACGCCGAACACGGCGACGTCACGGATGCCGTCGAGTTCGAGCAGGCACGCCTCGATTTCGGCCGGGTAGACGTTCACCCCGCCCGAGATGATCATGTCGGTGCTGCGGTCGTTGAGGTAGAGGAAGCCGTCGTGATCGAGGTAGCCGACGTCGCCGATGTCGAGGTATCCGTCGTTCTCCATTGCAGCCCGCTTGTGCGGATTGCCGTGGTAAGTGAAGTCCGGCCACGCCGACGGTGGGCGCAGGTGGATGCGGCCGGATTCGCCCGCCGGCAACAGGTCTCCGTTCTCGGAGTAGATCCTGACGTCGCCGTCCCCGATCGGCCGTCCGACGGTACCGGGATGCGCGAGCCACTCGGCGCTGTCGCACAACACGCAGGCGCCGGTTTCGGTACCGCCGTAGTACTCGCGGACAATCGGCCCGAACCAGTCGATGATGCGTCGCTTTACCTCGGGTGGGCATGGCGCTGCGGCATGCACGACAGACTTGAGTGAGGAGACGTCGTATTTCATCCGGACCTGATCGGGTAGTTGCAGCAACCGGACGAACATCGTTGGGACGGCTTGAAAGTGGTCGATGTGATGTTCTTCGATCAGTCGTAGCAACTCTTCGGCGTCGAAGCCTGCCATAATCGTCAGATCGATGCCTGCGGCCGCACTGACGAGCGCGTGGACATTCGGTGCGCTGTGATACATCGGCGCCGCGACCAGAGTTCGCATCCCCGGCGTCAGCGCGAATGTCGAAAACACGATCTCGGCAAGCGATTTAGCCTGCGCGGGGGTGGTCGACGCGCGGATGATGCCCTTTGGTCTGCCCGTCGTACCGGAGGTGTAGACCATCGACGTCGGCGCCTGCCGTGGTGGTTCGGACCAGTTGCCCTGCGTCGCCAACCAGTCTTCGTAGACCGGATGTCGTCCGGTCGGGCGTCGAGATTCCTGGGCGACTTCGATGAGTGCCCGATCACCCGCTACTGCCTCAGCGGTGGAGATGAGGTCGGTGTCGGCGAAGATTACTTTGCTGTCGCTGTCATCGAGCAGATAGGCGAGCTCGGCGCCTTGCCAGTGCCAGTTCACCGGCACCGGTATCGCACCGAGCACGCCGATACCGATGCTCGCTTCGATGAACGCAATCTCGTTGTGCAGATAAATGGCGACTCGGTCACCGGCCGTGATACCAAGGGCGGCAAGCCCGTTCGCCACTGCGCCGGCCCGGGTGCGGATGTCCTCATAGTCTCGAAAGACGCGCCCACATCGAACGCCGGTCATCAGTCGGCGCTCCGAGTGGCCCGCCATGCTGCGAACGTGTCGGCGAACTCGCTGCCGTGAATCGCTGCCGCCTGCGCGCGCGCTTCGAGGTCGATCGCCTGCGCGAGGTTGCCGTCGGCCGCCCCACGCAGCAATCGCTTGGTCGCCCGGACCGCTGCGGCGGGGCGCGCTGCAAATGTCGTGGCGAGATCGAGCGCCGTGGCCAGGGCGTCGTCGCTGAGCTGGTGCACCAGCCCGATTCGTAGCGCGCTTTCGGCGTTGACCGGTCGTCCGGCGAGCAGTAACTGCAACGCCGCCCCCTCGCCGATCAGCCGGGGCAGCAACCAGCTCGAGCCCATATCCGGCACGAGGCCCATCCGGATGAACGGCGGAAAGAGAGCCATCGTGGGTGATCCCACTCGGATGTCGCAGGCCAGTGCCAGCGACATACCGCCGCCGACCGCGGGCCCATCGATGGCGGCGATCGTCGGTTGCGGCAATGCCCAGAGCGTGTCGACGACCCCCATCAGCTGGGCCAGCAATTCGGCCACGTCGTCCTCGGACCGCTGCGAAAGGTCCTCGAGCGCAGCGAAGTCTGCGCCTGCAGTGAACGCACCGTTGGCGCCAGTGAGGATCACCGTCCTGACGGCGAAATCTGTTCGTATGAGCGCCAATTCGTGGCTCAGTCGAGTGAGGACATCGATGTCGAGCGGGTTGCGGCACTCGCGTCGATCGAATACGAGTGCCCGCACGCCCTCTGCCGGATGTTCCACGCGTAACCCGCCGCCGGTCGGGGCCGTTCGTGTCGCTGCTTCGGCACTGGTCACGCCATACCTCCGAACCTCAATGTTACGGGTCAAGTGACCTGTCGTAGGTTACAGGTCAACTGACCTGTCGTCTATATAGTGTGCTGATGGCTTCGACTCCGGTTCGCGGTAGCGCTCCGCGGACGCAGCAGGCGCGGCGCGATCAGACCCGTGCCCGTCTGATCGAGGCGACCATCAGATCGATTGCCGATCATGGGTATCCGGCCACGACGACCAGGCAGATCGCGGAATCCGCCGGAGCCTCGCTGGGTGCAATCGCCCATCATTTCCCGGCCCGGGTCGATCTCATCGCCACGGCGCTCGACGAGGTCGGGCGTCGCATGGAGACCGAGTTGCGGACTCGGGCCGCGCATGCGGTCGCCATCGGCGGTGCGCGCCGTACGCCCGCTCTGCTCGATGTGCTGTGGACCGCGTTCACCGGTGACCTGTACACCGTATGTGTCAAGGTGTGGATCGCTGCCGCCGACGATCCCGAGCTCTACGCCGCGCTTGCTCCGCTGGAGCGGCCCCAATCCGCTGTGTTCGCCGCGATCGCCGCCGACGCCGCACCAAAGAACGTCCCACGCGTCGAGTGGACCCGGCGGTTCAGTGTCGCGCTCGATGCCATGCGCGGCCTTGCGCTCAACATCGCCATGCAGCCTCGGACGAGTCCTGTTCAGCGCGATCCCTGGCCGGTCCTGCGGCGCGAGCTCACCGATCTCCTCGACCGCTGATCATCGGCCACGGCCGAGCGCGGCGGAAGTCACAGGACGACGAACCACACGGCCACGTAGTGACTGACCGCCGCGGCTGCCGTGAAGGCGTGAAAAAACTCGTGATAGCCGAAGGTGTGCGGCCACGGGTTCGGCCAGCGAATGCCGTAGAGGATGGCGCCAATGTTGTAGAGCACCCCGCCGGCGATGAGCAGCCCGACGACGATTGCGCCTGCGCCGTCGAGCAGGCTGCCGGCGAACCAGATCGCCACATAGCCGAGCAAGAGGTACAGCGGTACGCCGACCCATCGCGGGGAGGACGGCCACCACATCTTCAGGGCCACGCCGGCCGCTGCGCCCGACCACACGATGGCCAGCACCTCGGCGCCGGCGCGGGGCGGCATCGCCAACAGCGCAAAAGGGGTGTAACTACCGGCGATGAAGATGAAGATCGCGGAGTGGTCCAGGCGCTTCATCCACTTCAAGGCCACCGGACTGCGCCAGTGCTTGCGGTGATAGATCGCGCTGACGCTGAACATCGCGACAATGGTGAAGGTGTAGATCAGCGTCGCGAGGACGGCTTTGTCAGACGACGTGATTCCCGCAACCGACACCAGTGCCAGTCCGCCCACGGTGGCGATGGCCGCACAGCAGAGGTGGATCCAGCCGCGCGCGCGTGGCCTCCCGATGAGCTCGGCGACGGTGTCGGCCAGGCCTTGGGGCAGGTCGTCGACGACCGGGGCCACCCGATCGCCCACGGGAGGAGCGGCCTTCGGGTCTGCCCGGCGAGGTGTCATGGTGTTCTCGCA
>JBAWAV010000639.1:0-2942 GCA_049589475.1 Mycobacterium sp. | reverse complement strand
GTCTCCGACCCCATTTGTCCTGCGGATGTCCTCTGAGGAGCAGGCTAGAGGATATCGCCTCATGCAACAGTCAGCAAACGAATGTAACGCCTCTTTACACACGTTGAACAGAGGATTACAATCTGATCATCGTGTCGAGCTATGCAAAGTGCGCTATAGAACGTGTTCTAAGAACGTTACCGGTGAGTAGTTTCGACCTACAAGGAAATGTTTCAGAACGGTAATTCTCCACCACCGAGATCGGAGGGCCAATGAGCAGCGGATTGTTGTGGCCGCAGGGTTTGCTGGCTGCCTGTTTTGGTTGGTGCGCCCATGACAGTCATTGACGCTCCAGCCGGCCCACCGGGGCATCCCTGGTTATCGCCGGTAGTCGCGGCCGAGACGGAGACGGCGCCCTCGCCGGATCAGTTGCCTTGGCTCGACGACATAGAGCGAAGCTGCTGGCAAATGTTTCTGGAATCCTCGACGCGTCTCCTCGAGACGTTGAACCGCCGCCTGATGACCGCCCATCGGCTTACTATGTTCGATTTCCTGGTGCTGGATGTTCTCGCCAAGTCGCGGGGTGGGTCGGCACGGATGGGTGACTTGGCGCAGATGCTGGTGGTCGGACCCAGTCGGGTGACCCAGCAGGTTCAACGGCTCGAAGCCGATGGATTGGTTCGTCGCAGCCGTAGCGCCGACGATGGGCGTGTGGTGATCGCGAGCATCACACGCAATGGATTGATGCGTGTCAAACCCGCCGCCCACACGTACGGGCGGCAGATCCGTAAGCATTACCTGGACCAAATGTCGCGCAATCAGATGATCGCCATGGGCGACTGTTGCCGGCGGATCAGCACTCCGTTGGCTGGCGCAGAAGATCCTGAGCGGGTTTTCTAGGCCGTAGATTCTCAATCCGGGGGCACTGGCTATCACGATTCCCATTCGGACACAACGTGTTTGACTAGGTATCAGGCCGACTGGAAGAGGGTGACTATGAATTCGCGCATCGGCGGCCGTACCGCGGGCGAAATCCCCGGCTTGGACCTCGCTGAACAGAATTCGTGGCAGAACTACCTCACCGCCACACTGCGCGTGTACGCGACGTTGAATCGGCGACTGATCAGCGTTCACCAGTTGCCTATCGGGGATCTGCGAATGCTGCAAGCCTTGAGAGTGAGCCCCGCTGGCCGTGCCCGCATGGGCGATTTGGCTGCGGCGCTGCAATTGTTGCCGTGCCGCCTGACGCGGCAAGCCCGTCGTCTGGAAACTCAGGGTCTGGTGCAACGCTGCGTCAGCCCTGAGGACCGCCGGGGGGTGGTCGTCATGATCACGGCCGCGGGCCGGCTGATGGCAGATCGAGCCACGACTACGTATGCGCAAAATGTGCGCGCCGTCTTCCTGGACTCGTTGTCGCGCAACCAAATTGGGGCCATGAAAGAGCGATGCAACCGGATCGGACTGCCGCTCAAACAGTCTCAGGGTCTGCCCTAGCTCAGTTGGTGTCGCGTTTCGGCGTCTCATCGTGTCGTCAGCGTCCGCCATGCCCGACGTGAGCGGCGGTAGGTGTGGCCGCATTGAAACAGTTAGGCCAATTTGAATGTTTTCTGATACCAACGTTTGTGGCCCGCAACCAGCGGGCGGGGACTTTCGCGATGTTTGCGGTACGCGCTGCGGAGCAGACGGATCCGTCGCTATCATCGCCACAAGCCGGTTTCGAAACGCTGGCTTTGCCCTAACGTTCTGCAGCGTGGAATACATCGGTCAGGCGCTACCACCAGTTCAGTTGCCGGGGCTCGGCTCCGTTGAGCAGACGTGCTGGGACGAGTTCCATAATTCTTCGATACGGCTATTCGCGGCGATCGACAGTAGGCTCAAGCTGGTGGCAGGAATCACATTGACCGACGTGCGGTTGCTGAATTTGCTTGCTGCATCCGACTATGGATGTTTTCGGAGGAGTGAGATATGCCGTGCGCTGATGGTGACTCCGAGCCGGGTGACCCAACTCATCCGTCAGCTGAAGATACGGCGGCTCGTCTCGCAATCTGCAACGCCATATGACCGCAGAGGTATCAGAGTCGGCATCACTGTCGCGGGCCGGGCGCGGCTGGAGGCCGCGCAACAAATCGTTGCCGAAGTGGTCCGCACCCATTATCTGGGCGGGATGTCTCGCCCGCAGATGTTGATGCTCGCTGAGAGCCACCGCCGGATTAACGCTCGACTGGACCTCAGGGAAAGGTCAGCAACGTTCGAGGATCTCGTTCATGACAATAGCCATTCGTAGGTGCGGCAGCATTGGCAACTCTTCATGTGGGTCACAACGTTGATGGGGCTTGTTCAATGGCGGTCTTGCTCTGTCGGGGCGAAGCGTTGAGCCGCCTGAATCCTGTTCCAATTCGCTCTTGAAGGTAATTTCGCCTTGAAGCACACCCGACCTGCCTGGTCGTTTGCTCACGGCTGTGCTCGGAGCCCTTGATCTGCAGGGGCATAATTATGGCCGGGTTGCCGGATCTATTTGCTACCGGGGCGGTTTCATCGATTTACCTGCAAACGCTTGGCTGCACGAGGCCGCCTCGGGTACTTTCAACGCTCGTCAGGTCAGCGTCGTCCCCGGCGCCTACCGAGAGGTACCGGTTGCGTCGTCCACGAAACCGGTTGTGCTGCTAGGGGTGTGCTTTCCGCATGACCGTGACGCGCTGCTGTGGATCCGCGCTTGTGATCTGGTGACACACTGCAGCATGGGCATCCCCCTAGCGGTTGACCACCCCAAAGAGCGTCGCTAGGGGGATGCCCACCAATACTGCAATGACGTGCCGCAGACACTGGGCTGCAAGCGTTTTCCTGCGGAGCATGTTTTGGCTGGGCTCTCAACTTTGGTGTCGGTGCGGTTGTTGAAGGAGATCGGCAAGTGTTCGATGATTGACCCACTCAGCGCAGCAAGGCAGCTGCGCACGATGGTTGAC
>JBAWAV010000638.1:0-2526 GCA_049589475.1 Mycobacterium sp. | reverse complement strand
CTGCGCCTTGGGAATCCAGCCGGGATAGCCCTGGGAATCCTTCGGTGTGGGCTGGCCGGGAACCCGTACCTCGTCCCAGTCACCCTGCTCGCGCACCACGAGGACGCGATCGCCGAACAGGGCCTGCGTCTGGTTGAGATTGTCCCCGGTGAGCGCTTCCTGCTGGTCCAGCGTCATGTCGGACAGCCAGCCGCGAATATCGACGGGATTGGTCAGGGCGCGACGGTCAACCGGACGCGGGCTCTGCGGCGTGGTCCACACCGTGGCCACCGAAACGGCGACGTAAGCGCTGCGCGACGCCGGCGACGCGGAGAGGTGGGCGGGGTCAGCGGTCACGGACGCCGCCGCCAGCACGGTGGACAACACACCGGCAAGCACGGTTCGGGTCGCGGCGCCGGTCACGGCTTCGACGTTATCGGAGCTGCGCTGGCGTGTCCGGTGACCGGGCCGGAAGACGTCGGCTCTCTGTTGCATTTTGCTACAGTTGTAGCAGACTGCTACGAGGAGAGTTAATGACCGATCGGGTAACCCGCGTCGCGGCCGACCTCATGGACAGTGCAGCCATCGAGGGCGCGCGGCAAAGCCGCTCGGCCAAGCAGCAGCTCGACCACTGGGCACGGGTAGGACGCGCCGTGTCGAGCCAGGAGACGGCGGCTCGGCGGCGGGTCGAGGCCGCGCTGACCGGCGATCTGGAACTGCGCGAACTCAGCGTCGAAGAGGGCTCGGTGTTCAACGCCGAGATCGCTGCGTCCATTCAGGAGAATCTGGCGGAATCGAACTACGGCAAGCTTCTTGCCGAGCGTGGCATCACCACCGTGGCTCTCGACGAGAATGGTGACATCGTCGAGCATCGGCCTGACGGGTCGTCGGTCACGCTGAACGCGAAACCCCCACGCCGCAGGAAGGCGAGCGCCAAGCCCGCCCGATGAAGCGGCTCGATCTCGTCGTCGGTCCCAACGGAGCCGGCAAGTCGACGTTTGTCGAGCTCACTCTGGCGCCGCTGCTACGTGGCAGCGCCTTCGTCAACGCTGACGAGATCGCAAGACAGCGGTGGCCTGAGGATCCGGCCGCGCATTCGTATCAGGCCGCGCGCGTGGCGGCAGAGACGAGGGCCAAGCTCATCGAGCTGAGGGCGTCATTCATCGCCGAGACGGTGTTCTCCCATCCGTCGAAGCTGGAACTGATCGATGCCGCCCGCGCAGCGGACTACGCGGTCGTCCTGCATGTTCTGCTGATCCCCGAAGATCTGGCGGTCGAGCGGGTGCGGCACAGGGTCAGCGCTGGCGGACACACTGTGCCCGAGAACAAGATTCGCGAACGCTACCAACGTCTTTGGGGACTTGTCGCCACGGCGACCATCCGTTGCCATTCGACAACCGTCTACGACAACAGCGGCCTGAAAGGGCCCCGGATCGTCGCGCAGGTGAACGACGGCTTCTGCATCGGCTCGCCGACCTGGCCAGTCTGGACGCCTGACGTCCTGCGGTCAGCTTGTACGGCGTAGCGCAGCGAGCTCACGAGTCGACAAGCCGCCGAAGGTTTTTCAGGCTCTCGTCGAGGGAGCGGCTGACCCAGAACGCCGCGACACGGTCGGCGATCAGGCCGAGCAGTCCGCCGTCGGAGTGATAGGCGAGCCGGAAGATCACGACGGTTCGACCCGGTCCGGCATCGCGCAACCGGAACCGACCGCGCTGGGTTACGCCGGTGATGTTGATCCAGGCCAGATCGCACGCCTCGTCGAATTCCACTACCTCGGCGACACCGCCGACCGGGATCGAGCCGATCTTCCACAACACCGTGTAGCGGGCGCCCACCCGGACCGCGCCTTCGGTCAGTGTCTCCCAGCGCTCCAGGTGAGATAGGAAAGAGGGGTAGCGATCGGGGTCGCGGAGCACCTTCCAGACGGTGTCGCGATCGGCGTTGACGATGATCCGGCGTTCGACGCGCATCAGCCGAGCACCGGGAATCGACGTTCCGCGGCAAGCCTTTTGACGCCGTCCTGCAGGCTGGCGATGACTTCGTCGTATACCGCCTGGTCGTCGTCGTGCATCTCGATCGGCTCCTGCACCTCGATGACGATCTTGGCGGGCAGCGGAATGTGGCCCAGTAGATCGCTGACGTTCAGTCCCCACGGCAGTGCCAGCGAGATGGGCACGCTCTTGAGCCGGACCAACTTGTCGAGCATCAACAGTTTGGACAGCCACTGGGCGCGTCCGAGGAATAACGCCGTTTCCTGGCCGCCGACGCTGGCCACCGGCACGAGCGGCACACCGGTCTCGCGGGCGAGTCGCACGAAGCCTTTGCGGCCACCGAAGTCGACGACGTGCCGCTGCCACGATGGACGGAAAACCTCGTAATCGCCACCCGGGTAGACCAAAACTGCGGCGCCGGAATCCAATGCCAGCCGGGCATTTTCGGGGCTGGCGGCCACGGTGCCGAACTTGCGAAGCCAGCGCAGCGGCGGATACAGGGTGACCAGGTTATGCGCGAGTTGATAGAACGGGCGCTCCACCCCGAAATACGAGC
>JBAWAV010000637.1:0-2747 GCA_049589475.1 Mycobacterium sp. | reverse complement strand
CCGCGGAGCTGCCGGTTGATCTGGTCGCGTGAGGTCAGGGTCTGCTCCAGCGTCATGCCCCCGACCACGTTGCGCAGTGTGGTGGTCGTCAGCTGCTCGACACCGACGATGTAGTTGCTGATCTCGTAGACCGCGGCCTGCGGGTTACTGACCTGGAAGTAGACGACGGTGTCGATGTTGAGCGTCAGGTTGTCTTCGGTGATCACCGGCTGCGGCGGAAACGACACCACCCGTTCGCGCAGATCGACCCTGGCGCGGACCCGGTCGATGAAGGGCACCAGCAGGGTGAGCTGCCCGCTGATGGTGCGGCTGTAACGGCCGAGCCGTTCGATCACCGCCGCCTCGGCCTGCGGGACCAGCGCGACCGATTTGGCCACCACGATGACCGCGAAGATCACCAGGACGGCGAAAAGTGCCAGAAAGGCCATTGGAATTTCTCCTATTGCTTCGAAAGGGTTACGAGTTCTTCCAGACCACTGCTGTGGCCCCGTCGATATTCATCACGGTCACCAGCTCGCCGGGTTCGAACACATCACCGTCGTTGAATGGCCTCGCGGTCCACACTTGGCCATCAACTTTCACCTGACCCTCGTCGCGGGCTACGCGATCGAGCACCACGGCGTTTTTCCCCTCCAGCGCTTTGACGCCGGTTGGAAGACTTTGCGGGGTCATCCGCCGTCGCAGCACGGGCCGGACCAGCACCAGCAGCAGGACGGAAACCACCAGGAATACCGCACCGTCGGCCCAGATCGGCACATCCAGGAAGCTGGATCCGGCAGCCGCCAGCGCGCCGCCACCCAGCATCAGCAACGACATGTCGCCGGTCAGCGCCTCCGCGCCGGCCAGCCCCAATGCGACGATCAGCCAGATCACGGCCGCAGACATGCCGTCAGGATAACGCGAGATCGGCCGCGCCCACGGCGAACAACTAGACTGCGTGACCATGTGGTGCCCCAGTGCGACGCTCTCGGTGTGGGCCAATGCCTGGCTTGCCGGCAAGGCCGCGCCCGACGACGTCCTTGACGCGTTGTCGTGTTGGGCGCCAACGCATTCCGTGACCGCCTACGACTCCGTCGCCGCAGGCCACACAGGTCTGCCGTGGCCCGATGTGCACGACGCCGGTGCAGTGTCGCTGCTGCAGACGCTGCGGACCGCGGCGGGACGCGCGACGACGGGCTCACCGTCGATCCAGGTGGTGCTGCCGGTTCCCGGCGATGTCCGCGGGCTGACGCCTGGCACACAGTTCGAGCGCGACGCGTTGTCCGCCGGTGAGGCGGTCATCGTCACCCATCCGGACGACCCCGGCGTGTCAGTCGGACTGGTGCCCGAATTCGGGTACGACGAATCCGACGACGAACTCGAGATACCCGAAATGTGTGCGCTGTCGTGGACCGTGTACTCGTTGCCGGGCGGCCCGGCCTTCGACCGTACCGAGCTCGGCGAGGCCGAATACGCGTTGCGGCTGGCGGTTCGGTCCGCTGCCGATGCACTGACCACCATCGGGCTGGGATCAGCCGACGTCGACGTCGACGATCCGCGAGGGATGGTGGAGCAGTTGCTGGAATCCACCCGGCAGCATCAGGTTCCCGAGCCTGCGCCGTCGCGCGCACTGCGTGTGCTGGAGAACGCCGCACATGTGGATGCGATCATCACGGTCAGCGCCGGGCTGACCCGGATCGGCACCCAGTCGCTGTCCGAAGCGCAGATCGCCACCGATGCGTTGCGTCCGCTGGCCGCGGTGGTGCGATCGGCGAGAATGGCTGCGCTGAGCGCGATTCTGCACGCGGCCTGGCAGAACTGACCGGCCGCTAGTCGGGAGGGCTCTGCGCGACGCAGTGCGGCGCGCGACACGGTTCGCCGTTGATGCTGGCCGAGCAGCCGGGCACTCGATCCGGTCCCGTCACCCGCGCCGGCGCAGCGTCGTCGCGAAGTTCATCGATCAGATCCACTGCGAGCCGGGCGAACCGCGGGTCGGCGTTCGGGGTGGACGCCCGCGCCAACCCCACCCCGGCCGCATCGGTCTGGCTACGCAGCTCCTCGTCGAGGTCCCACACCACCTCGATATGGTCGGCGACAAATCCGATCGGGCAGACGATGACTTCCCTGGTCCCGGCCGCCATCAGCGCCGAAACATGATCGCCGACATCGGGTTCCAGCCACGGCACCTGCGGCGGACCAGACCGCGACTGCCAGGCCAGGTCGTAGTCGTCGTATCCGGCCGAGGTGGCCACCAGACTCGCGGCGTAGGCGACCTGGCGGCTGTACAGCCGCGGACCGCAGCGCTGGTCGGCCGCCACCGGGACCGAGTGTGCTGTGAAGATCAACCGCGCGTCACCGGACAGCTCAGCGGCCGCCGCGGTCACGGTGTCGGCGAAAATCTCCACGAAGAGCGGATGGTCGAAGTAAGGCCGCAGTTTCACCAACTCTGGAGCATCCGGCCCGGCCGCCTCGCGCGCGCGGGCGATGTCCTCGACATACTGGGTGCAGCTGGAATAACCGCTCCACGCCGATGTGGCGAAGACCGCCGCGCGCCGGATGCCGTTGTCTCGCATGGTCGCAACGGTGTCCTCGACGTAGGGCTGCCAGTTGCGGTTGCCGAAATAAACCGGGAGGTCCGCGTCGCGCTCTGCGAGTTCGACTCGTATCTGGTCGATGAGCGCCCGGTTGATCCGGTTGATCGGCGACACCCCGCCGAAGTGCAGATAATGCTCGGCCACGTCGTCGAGACGTTCCGGCGGCACGTTGCG
>JBAWAV010000636.1:0-2882 GCA_049589475.1 Mycobacterium sp. | reverse complement strand
GTCATCTGCGCCAGGATGACGCCGACATCGAGGCCCAGGAATCGGTGCACCCGGCCCATCCATTCGCTGTCACGTTTGGCCAGGTAGTCGTTGACCGTGACGATGTGCACGCCGTTGCCACCGATGCCGTTGAGGTAGGCCGGCAACACCGAGGTCAGGGTCTTACCTTCACCGGTTTTCATCTCCGCGACGTTGCCGAAGTGCAGCGCCGCCCCGCCCATCACCTGGACGTCGAAATGACGCTGGTCGAGCACCCGCCAGGCCGCTTCACGGGCCACCGCGAACGCTTCGGGCAACAGGTCGTCGAGGCTTTCCCCGTCCGCGTGTCGCGTCTTGAACTCGTCGGTCTTGGCCCGCAATTCGGCATCGGTGAGCTTCTCGATGTCGTCGGCCAAGGTGTTGACATAGTCGGCCACCCGCTTGAGGCGCTTGACCGTGCGACCTTCACCAAGGCGCAACAACTTATCCAGCACCACTTAAATCCCCTAGGTCCTCTGCGGATCAGACGTCTTCGGCGCTGTCCATCCTAGGTGACGGCTCGCACTACACCCGTGCGCGTCGGCGCTCGTCAGGCCACCCGGATCAGGCCAGCCGAATCAAACCGTAGTCGTAGGCGTGCCGCCGGTAGACGACCGACGGCCGGTCGGTCTGCTCGTCGAAGAACAAGAAGAAGTCGTGGCCGACCAGCTCCATCTCGTAAAGCGCGTCGTCCACCGTCATCGGCTTGGCCGGATGCTCTTTGGTGCGGACCACTTTGCCGGGTTCGTGGTGGCCGTTGACAGCCGAGTCGCCGTTGTCGGCGTCGTCGATTGCGGGCTCGGGCGGAATGACCGCAGTCGCCGCGGCCAGCGAGACCGGAGTCTTGTCGCCGTAGTGGACTTTCCGGCGATCCTTGACGCGACGCAGTCGGCTTTCGAGCTTGGCGACGGCACCCTCGAATGCGGCGTAGAAGCTGTTGGCGCAGGCCTCGCCGCGGACTACCGGCCCGCGACCGCGCGCGGTGATCTCGACGTGCTGGCAGGACTTGCGCTGCCGTCGGTTGCGTTCGTGGTCGAGCTCGACGTCGAACAGGTAGACGGTTCGGTCGAGTCGCTCCAAGCGGGCGAGCTTTTGGGAAACGTAGACGCGGAAGTGGTCGGGGATCTCGACGTTACGGCCCTTGACGACGACCTCAGCGCGCGTCGTCGTTTCGGCCTGCTCGTCGGCGTCGACCGGTCGTTCGGCCAACAGCTGTCCAGAATCCACGGTTTGCCTTGACATATATGACAACTCGTTTCTCTCGCGTTGCGCGCATTCCGCGCGCCCGGCTATCGGATACGCGCCGACGGGGTTGTCGATTTCTCGGTGGCCGCCCGCCGATGCAAGGTGTCGAGAACTCACCCCCTACCGGTCGACGGTGGCGCGGCGCCTCAGGCTTCTTGTGAGTTGCAGCCGCTGTGATGGTGCTTGGACCCGACGGTAGACCTTCGACAGGTCGCACGGCCAGGGTTTCGCATGACGTGTTGCGAGTTCTTCATAAACGCTCACGCCGCAGCTAGCGCCAGCACAGCTGTGACCCGCGCGCCGGTGCGGTGCAGGATGCGGACGGATTCGCAGGCCGTCGCCCCGGTCGTGACGATGTCGTCGACCAGCAGAATCTCGGTGCCGCCCGACAGCTGTCGGCGTGTGCGCAATACCCGTCCGGCGATGTTGCGCTCACGCGCGGCGCTGTTGAGTCCGGCCGAATCGCGGGCCAGCGACTTCATCCGCAACGCCGCGACCACGCCGATGTCCGGGTTGCCGGCCGTTGCGAGTGAGGCGATCCGGGTGACCGGGTCGCCGCCGCGGCGTCGGGCCGCCCAGCCGCGGGTCGGCGCGGGCACGACGGTCACCGGGACATCGAGCAGACCCCACAGCAGCAGGCGATGCACGCCGAGGGCCAGCGATCGGGCCAGCGGCGCCAACAGGTCGGTTCGGCCGCGGTCCTTCATCGCGACGATCGCCCGTCGTCGCGCACCGGCGTAGCGGCCGAGCGCGAACACCGGCACTCCCGGGTCGACGCGTGGGGTCACGACGCGTGGCGCGTCGGTGGTCAGCGTCAGCTCGCGGGCACAGGCCGCACACCATCGCGTCGACGGCGCCCCGCAGCCGCCGCATTCCAGCGGAAGAACCAGATCGAGCACAGCGCAAGTGTGACGACGAGGGGTGACATTTTTCGAGGCGTCAGCCGGGCATCACCGGCATCGCCCCGCCCGCCATGAACGCCGGGACATCCAGCCAGCCTTGCGGACCCTCGGCGCCCGAGATCGGCAGCTGCATCACCCCGCGGGGATCGGCGACGTAGACCGTCGACGGGTTGGCCGCGATCACGCCGACCGGCTGTTGCAGGTTGCCGTTCGGGGCGTCGGAGTTGACCCCGTCGATGTTGACGTAGGACACCGGATGCTCGGCGTCGTTGCGGCTCACCACGATGTCGTCGTCGGCTCGCCACGACAACGAGACCACCGAGGAGCCCAGCCCGAAGCCGAGACGACGCGGATAGGTCAGGGCGAACTGGCCTGCCTGGGTCTGCTCGACGCTGGCGAGGATCACCTGCCCGTTGATGACCATTGCCGCGCGGGTGCTGTCCCGGGACAGCTGCAGCTCGGCGAGCACCCCGGGGTAGCGGGTGGACACCGCAGCCGAGTCGACCGGCAGCCGGGCCGGCTGGCCCGAGGCGGTTTCCTGGATGGCTCGCAGAACGGTGTTGCCGTCGGCGATCACCCACACCGCGTCGTCCAGCGACCAGGTCGGCCGCGACAAGGTATGTCCGTCGGCGGCTTCGGTCGCTTCGCCGCCGAGATCGCCGATCCGCAGCGACGACGCCATGTCTGGGGCGCCGGGCCGAAGAGTCACCACCGAGG
>JBAWAV010000635.1:0-13363 GCA_049589475.1 Mycobacterium sp. | reverse complement strand
GCTGGATGCCGCGCGGCGCGCTGCCGCGGCGGCTGCCGGAATGCCGGCCGCGCGGCGCGGGCGCGGAATCGCCAGCGAGATCGCGCTCGCCCGACGGGATTCACCGGCGCGGGGTAACCGGCATCTGGGCTTCGCCAAAGCTCTGGTGCACGAGATGCCGCACACGCTGGCTGCGTTGGAGGCCGGCGCATTGAGCGAGTGGCGCGCGACGTTGATCGTGCGGGAGAGCGCATGTCTTGACATCGATGATCGCCGGGCGCTGGATGCTGAATTGTGCTCTGAGATAAACAAACTGGATGGCTGGGGCGACGCTCGGGTGGCGGCGGCGGCAAAGGCGATCGCGTATCGGCTCGACCCGCACGCCGTAGTCGATCGAGCGGCCAAGGCCGAGACCGAGCGCACGGTGAGCATCCGACCCGCGCCCGACACCATGACGTACCTGACCGCGTTGTTGCCGGTGGCGCAGGGGGTATCGGTCTACGCGGCACTGCGACGGGAGGCGGACACCTGTGCGGACGGGCGCTCGCGTGGTCAGGTGATGGCCGACGCGTTGGTCGAGCGGGTCACCGGCCGTAGCGCGGCAGTGGCGACGCCGATCGCGGTCAACCTGGTGCTGTCCGACGAGACGCTGCTGGGTGGCTCCAGTGCGCCTGCCGACATCTCCGGCTACGGTCCCATCCCGGCGGCGGTCGCGCGCAACCTGGTGTCGGGCGCCGTCAACGACGAACGATCACGGGCCACGGTCCGCCGACTGTATGCGCGTCCGGCAACCGGCGCGTTAGTCGCAATGGAGTCGAGGGCAAGGCTGTTTCCTCGCGGATTGGCGGCGTTCATCAGGTTCCGGGATCAGCGCTGCCGCACGCCCTACTGCGACGCACCGATCCGCCATCTCGACCATGCTCGGCCGTGGGTGGGCGGCGGCCCCACCCGCGCGGGCAACGGACTCGGGCTGTGCGAACGTTGCAATTACGTCAAGCAAGTCGCCGGCTGGTCCGTCAGGCCGGTCGTCGATGAAACATCTTCGCACACAGCGCAATTCATGACGCCAACGGGCACGATGTATCGGTCGGGCGCGCCTCCGCTGCCGGGATCATCGGTACGGATGGAGATCAGCGAGATGGAGTTCGCCGTGGAGGTAGCGTGCGCACGCTTGCATGCCGCGTAGATGGTCACTGGCCTGCGGATTCCCCAACGAGTACGGTGTTAGCGCGGACGAGTTGGCTGGGCGGCCGCGGCTCGGGCCCACGTGGCGACGAGTCGAGGAAAGTCCGGACTTCACAGAGCAGGGTGATTGCTAACGGCAATCCGAGGCGACTCGCGGGAAAGTGCCACAGAGAACAGACCGCCACCTTCGCGGTGGTAAGGGTGAAACGGTGCGGTAAGAGCGCACCAGCATTCCGGGTGACCGGAATGGCTCGGCAAACCCCACCCGAAGCAAGGCCAAGAAGACCGCACTTCGGTGCGGTCGCGCAGGTGTTCGAGGGCGGCTCGCCTGAGCCTGCGGGTAGGCCGCTTGAGGCACCCGGTGACGGTGTGTCCAGATGGATGGTCGCCGCCGCGCTACCTGGTAGCGCGGAACAGAATCCGGCTTACACGCCAACTCGCCCGCGCCCCGATCAGCTCGACAGCTTGCGTACCGCGTGAAAGAGCCTGCGCAGTGCCGGCTCGAGCTGTGCGCGGCGCTGCAGAGCTAGGTCGGCTTCACGTTGAAACAGCAGCCCATAGGTGAACGTGTCTTCGCCCGCGGCATGAGCGGCCTCGGCCTGCTGCGTCAGATGTTCGCGGCTGACCACGCTGTCCTGGTGATCGCCGAGCAGCGACTGCACTTCCTTGGCCCGCTTGGACACCTTCTTCGCGCCGGTCGCGGCGGCCGTGTAGCGAAGTCGCTTCGCCCGCTTTCGGATTCGATGTATCGCATGGTCGCGGTCTGCCGCATTCCGGGCCTTCTCAGCGGCCTTGCGGACCTTCTTGCCCGCGGTGGCGACGGCGACCGTCGCGTGGTCCTTCTCGGTCGACGGGGCCGTCGCGACCAATGCCTCCACGTCGTCGAGGAGACGGAAATAACGCGGTAACCGCAAGGCGGCCAACGCATGTCGCACCCCGGCCCGGTAACGGTCTTCAGCACCGTCGACCAGCCGCTGCCTGATGGGCCCGCGGACCAGCTCCGGAGGCAGATCGTCGAGGGCGTTGCGATAACGCTCGGCCAGCACCTCGGCGTCGCGGGCGATACCCAGCACGTTGCCCAGCTCGCGCAGTTCGTCGATGATCGGCGCGTCGCTTTCGAGTCCGAACGAATCCGGAGTCGCCTGTAACAGGCTGCGAATCTTGCGAGCGGTCACCCGCATCTGGTGCACGGCGTCATCGGCGTCGGCGCGCACGGCGCGGTCCCACACCAGCAGCTGGTCGATCTGGTCGGCCAGCGCGCGATGCAGCGTGTCGCCGGGCTGTTCGCTGGGCGAGACGTCGAGCACCCGTGCCAGCTTGGAGCCGTGGCCCGCGGGCCGAGCACCGGCGTCGAGCAGCCGGTGGCTGAGCGTGTCCATCAGATCGGCGTCCGCTGCGTCGCCGACGAGTTCGAGCTCCCACTCCCGCCACCGCTGCGCGGCCACAGTGCCGTCGGCGCCCTGCCCCGCGGTGACTTGGTCGTCGCAGAACTCGGCCAACGCCGCACCGTCGGCGCCATGAAGCAGCGTGACCTCGCGGGTGGTGCTGATCCGCGCCACCGGGCCCAGCGGGCGGTCCCGGACGATGGCCAGCACCACATCGAGCAGCTCGGCCGGCGGATCGTGCTCGGCGCCTAACGGGGCCCGCACCTCGGTGCGGGCGTCGGGGCCTGCCGGCAGCTTCAGATGCCAGCCGGCGTCGCCCCCACCGGTACGGCGGCGCAACGTGATCCGATGCGCCGCCAGATCCCGGGCCGGGGTGTCGTAGTACACCGCATCAAGCGATTCCGTTGCGGCGTTCTCCACGTGGGAGATTCCGTCAATACCGTCGAATGTCGGCGACGGCGTGGATTCGCCGACGTCGAATTTGCGCTCGACTTCGAGATATCGCGATGGGGTTGCGGACACCGGCTCAGCGTGCCATGTCGCAGCGACGCTCAAACCGCAGCGTCAGAAGCAGTGCTCGTCGGCGGGGAAGGCGCTCGCGGCGACATCCTGTGCGTACTGGGTTGCCGCACGTCGCAATTCGCCGCCGACGTCACCGAAACGCTTGACGAACTTGGCGGTCTTGCCGTTGGTGAACCCGGCCATGTCCTGCCAGACCAGCACCTGGGCATCGCAGTTGGGGCCCGCACCGATGCCGACCGTGGGGATCGTCAGCTTGCCGGTGATCTGGGTGGCCAACTCGGCCGGCACCATCTCCATGACGACCGAGAAGGCCCCCGCCTCGGCGACCGCGATCGCGTCGGCGATAGTCTGCTCGGCGGCGTCGCCGCGGCCTTGGACCCGGAAACCACCGAGGGTGTTGACGCTCTGCGGGGTGAAACCGATGTGTGCCATCACCGGGATGCCCGCCGCGGTCAGGGCGGCGATCTGGTCGACGACCCGTTCGCCGCCTTCCAACTTGACCGCATGTGCGCCGGCTTCTTTCATGAACCGGATGGCGGCGTCGAGCGCCGCGGCGGGTCCGGCCTCGTAGCTGCCGAACGGCAGGTCGGCGACCACCAGCGCGTGCGGCGCGCCGCGGACGACGCCACGCACCAGCGGGATCAGCTCGTCGATCGACACGGGAACGGTGGTGTCGTAGCCGTAGACGACGTTGGCGGCGGAATCACCGACCAGCAGCACGGGAATGCCGGCGTCGTCGAAGATGCGGGCGGTGGAGTAGTCGTAGGCGGTGAGCATCGCCCACTTGTGGCCCTCGGCCTTCATCTTCTGCAGGTGGTGGACACGGGTTTTGGTCCGCGGCGCAGCGTGGTCCGACTGCGAAGAATGGGCACCATAAACAGTCTGTTCAGACATCATTGTCCCTAGTTTTGGTCGGGTCGATCCTCGTGGCCCATCAGGGTCCCCGGGTTCGTCTGACCCGACCATTGTGCCACTTGTCGGCTCGCAGGAGGAGAGCGGTGGCAATGGACTTCCTCACACCGTTGCCCATCCGGCCAAACCGGTGCCACCCCGCGGTAGCGGACATACCATCGGCGCATGCAGCGCCTCAGCGGACTCGATGCCAGCTTCCTATATCTGGAAACCCCATCGCAGCCGTTGCATGTCTGCTCGATTCTGGACCTCGACACATCGACGATGCCAGGTGGCTACACCTTCGACCGGTTGCGCGACGAACTGGCTCTGCGGATCAAAGCGATGCCGGAATTCCGCGAGAAGCTGGCCGACAGCCCGTTCAATCTGGATCATCCGGTTTGGGTGGAGGACAACAACTTCGACGTCAATCGCCACGTGCACCGCATCGGGTTGCCGCCACCGGGCGGGCGAACGGAGCTGGCCGAGATCTGCGGTCACATCGCCGGGCTGCCGCTGGACCGCACCAGGCCGCTGTGGGAGATGTGGGTCATCGAAGGGGTCGCGGGCACCGATGCCCAGCAGGGTGGCCGGTTAGCCGTGATGACCAAGGTGCATCACGCCTGTGTGGACGGCGTCACCGGGGCCAACCTGATGTCCCAGCTGTGCAGTACCGAGGCCGACGCCCCACCGCCCGACCCGGTCGACGGCGTCGGCGGAGCCAACCAGATCGAGATCGCACTGACCGGCGCCGTCAAGTTCGCGTCCAGGCCGCTGCGCTTGGCCAATGCGCTGACCGATACCGCGTCGTCGGTGGTCAAGACGGTGCTGCGGGCACGCAACGGCCAGACAATGGCGCCGCCGTTCGCGGCCCCGCGCACCACGTTCAATGCCAGCGTCACCCCGCATCGCAACATCGCCTACGCGCAGCTAGACCTCGAGGACATCAAGAAGGTCAAGAGTTACTTCGACGTCAAGGTCAATGACGTGGTCATGGCGCTGGTATCCGGCGTCCTGCGTCAATTCCTGCTCGACCGCGGTGAACTGCCGGAGTCGTCGTTGGTGGCGATGGTTCCGGTGTCCGTGCACGGAAAATCGGATCGGCCTGGGCGCAACCAGGTTTCGGGAATGTTCTCCAGTCTGCAGACCCACATCGCCGACCCGGCCGAACGGATCAGGGCCATCGCCGACGCGAATTCTGTTGCCAAACAACATAGTTCGGCGATCAGCGCCACCCTGCTGCAGGACTGGTCGCAGTTCGCCGCGCCCGCGGTATTCGGTCTGGCGATGCGCGCGTATGCCCGCACCAGCCTCACGAAGAGCATGCCGGTGCACAACCTGGTGGTTTCCAACGTGCCAGGTCCACAGGTCCCGCTGTATTTCCTGGGCAGTGAGGTCAAAGCGATGTATCCGCTGGGCCCGGTGTTCCACGGTTCGGGACTCAACATCACCGTGATGTCGCTGACCGGCAAACTCGACGTCGGCATCATCGCCTGCCCGGAGCTGGTGCCAGACCTGTGGGATTTGGCCGACGACTTCGCGGTCGGGATGGAAGAACTGCTGCTCGCGACACGTTAGCCGCCCAGCGCCCGGGGCCTTGCGCTGATACATGGCAGCATGTGTGGTCATGGGGACCCCTCGCCGCGGCAAGATCGCGCGCACGATGCTGATCTGGACCGTGCTGGCGGTAGTCGCGGCGACGGTCGCCAGTTGCACCCACGTGGTCAAGGGTCGGGCGGTGCTCGCCGGACCGAAGGTCGGCCAGCCGGTGGAGTGGGGACCGTGCCGCGTCTCGGGCGGCGGCGCCGCGAAACTTCCCGCCGGCGCGCAGTGCGGCAAGCTCGCGGTGCCCGTGGACTACCGGCACCCCGGTGGGGACGCCACCACGCTGGGACTCATCCGATTCCCCGCGACCCGCGACAAGATCGGTTCGCTGGTCATCAACCCCGGCGGGCCGGGCGAGTCGGGCATCGAAGCAGCGCTGGGCGTCGTCCAGTCGCTGTCGCCGCAAGTCCGTGAACGGTTCGACCTGGTCGGCTTCGATCCGCGGGGAGTGGCGCTGTCCCGGCCGGCGATCTGGTGCAACTCCGACGCCGACAACGACCGGTTGCGTACCGAGCCGCAAGCCGACTACAGCCCGGCGGGCGTGGCGCACATCGAACAGGAGACCAAAGAATACGTCGCTCGCTGCGTCGCCAAGATGGGCAAGAAATTTCTGGCCAACGTCGGGACCGACAACGTCGCCCGCGATCTGGACACCATTCGAGAAGCGTTGGGCGACAGCAAGCTGACGTTCCTGGGCTACTCGTACGGCACCCGGATCGGCTCCGCGTATGCCGAAGCATTCCCGAAGAATGTCCGCGCCATGATCCTCGACGGCGCGATCGACCCGAACGCCGATCCGGTCGAGTCAGATCTGCGGCAGGCCAAAGGTTTTCAAGACGCCTTCAACGACTTCGCAAAAGACTGCGCCAAGTCGCCCACCTGCCCGCTGGGCTCCGACCCGGCCAAAGCTGTTGACATCTACCACAATCTGGTCTTTCCGCTCGTCGACAAGAACAACCCGTTGATCGGCCGGCCGGCGCGCACCCGAGACCCGCGCGGGCTGAGCTACAGCGACGCCATCATCGGGACCATCATGGCGCTGTACTCGCCGAACTTCTGGAACCACCTGAGCACCGGGCTGACCGAACTGTCCCACCACCACGGTGACACGCTGCTCGAGTTGGCCGACCTGTACATGCGTCGCGACAAGCACGGTCACTACTCCAACTCCACCGACGCCCGGGTGGCGGTCAACTGTGTGGATCAGCCGCCCGTCAAGGACCGGGCCAAGGTGGTCGACGAGGACCGCCGCTCGCGCGAGGTCGCGCCGTTCATGAGCTACGGCAAGTTCACCGGCGACGCCCCGCTGGGCACCTGCGCGTTCTGGCCGGTGCCACCGACGAGTAAGCCGCACAACATTTCTGCGCCCGGGCTGACGCCGACGCTGGTGGTGTCCACGACCCACGATCCGGCGACGCCGTATCAAGCCGGGGTCGATCTCGCCAATGAGCTGCACGGCGGACTGCTCACCTTCGACGGTACCCAGCACACGGTCGTATTTCAGGGCAACAGCTGCGTCGACGATTACGCGACGGCGTACCTCCTCAGCGGCACCGTGCCGTCCAAAGGGGCTAGGTGCTAGACCCGAATTCTCAATTCGGGCAGTGAATAACGAGACCAAGGTGTGACCAATGGGATCACGGCCTGTGGCCGACACATGCAACGATTGACCCCCATGTGGCGTATGAGGGGGGTGTTCTCTGCGCTGCTGTCATTAGCTCTGTCGGCGGCAGCCGTTGCGTGGACACCGATGACGAGCGCGGCGCCGGGATACGGCACCGGCCCGACTCCTGGCGCCTCGGCGCAATTGAAATGGGGGAGTTGCGGGCAGACGCTGCGCAGCCCAACCGATGTGCCCACCGCGCAGTGCGGGAGCGTGGCGGTTCCAGTCGACTACAATAATCCGGGCGGCGCGCAGGTTCAGCTCGCGCTGATCCGCATCCCGGCGACCGGCCCGCGCATCGGGTCGCTGTTGGTCAACCCCGGTGGGCCCGGCGCATCGGCGGTCGACATGGTGGCTGCGATGGGACCGGGTTTGGCCGGCTCCGAGGTCAGCAAGCGGTTCGACCTGGTCGGCTTCGACCCCCGCGGCGTCGGGCACTCGACACCGGAAGTGCACTGCCAGAGCGATGCCGATTTCGACGCCTTCCGACGTGAGCCGATGGTCGACTACAGCCCGGCGGGCGTGGCCCACATCGAGCAGGTCTACCGGCAGGTGGCCCAGCGCTGCCTGGCCCGCAACGGCCAGGCCTTCCTGGAAAACATCGGGACCGCGGACGTCGCGCGCGACATGGATGAGGTACGCCAGGCGCTCGGCGATGACCAGATCAACTATCTGGGGTTCAGCTACGGCACAGAGTTGGGCACGGCCTACGTCGAGCGGTTCGGCGAGCACGTCCGGGCGATGGTGCTGGACGGCGCCATCGACCCGAGCATCGGCCCGATCGACCAGACCGTCAATCAGGAAGCCGGATTCCAGACGGCCTTCAATGACTATGCCGCCGACTGCGCCCGTTCGGCAGACTGCCCGCTGGGCACCGATCCAGCGCAGTGGGTCAACCGGTATCACCAACTGATCGATCCGCTGGTGACGAAACCCGCGGTCACCTCGGATCCGCGTGGACTCGGCTATTCGGACGCGACCACGGGTACCTTCAATGCGCTGTACACGCCGCAATTCTGGAAGTTCCTGACCAGTGGTCTGCTCGGGCTGCGGCGCGGCACCGATCCCGGGGACCTGTTGACGCTGGCCGACGAGTACTACGGTCGCGACTCCCACGGGCATTACAACAACTCCCAGGACGCCTTCAACGCGGTCCGCTGCGTCGACGCGCCCCAGCCCACCGATCCGGCGGCATGGGCTGACGCGGATCGGCGCATTCGTCAGGTCGCGCCGTTCGTGTCCTATGGGCAGTTCACCGGCTACGCGCCTCGCGACCTGTGCGCGCTCTGGCCGGCGCCGGCGACGTCGTCGCCACATCCGGCGGCGCCCGTCGCGCCCGGAAAAGTCGTCGTCGTGTCCACCACCCACGACCCCGCTACCCCGTACCAGGCCGGTGTCGACCTGGCCCGCCAACTCGGCGCGGAACTGATCACCTTCGAGGGCACCCAGCACACGGTGGTGTTCAACGGAAACGATTGCGTCGATAACGCGGTGATCAGGTATCTGGTCGACGGTCTGGAGCCGCGAAACTTACGGTGTTAGGTCGCGCCGGTAACACAAATTTAACTGTCAATGCATACTGTTCCAGGTATGGATCGACAGAAGGAATTTGTGCTCCGCACGCTGGAGGAACGGGACATCCGATTCGTCCGGCTGTGGTTCACCGACGTGCTCGGCTACCTCAAGTCGGTGGCGATCGCACCGGCGGAGCTTGAGGGCGCCTTCGAGGAGGGCATCGGCTTCGACGGGTCGTCCATCGAGGGCTTTGCCCGGGTCACCGAGTCCGACACTGTCGCGCACCCCGACCCGTCGACCTTTCAGGTCCTGCCCTGGGCGACCAAGGGTGGTCACCACCACTCGGCGCGGATGTTCTGCGACATCACCATGCCCGACGGTTCGCCGTCGTGGGCGGACCCGCGGCACGTGCTGCGGCGTCAGCTAGGCAAAGCCAACGACCTGGGCTTCTCCTGCTACGTGCATCCCGAGATCGAATTCTTCTTGCTGGAGCCCGGTCCCGAAGACGGATCGGTGCCAATTCCGGCCGACAACGCCGGCTATTTCGACCAGGCCGTGCACACCGCGTCCAACTTTCGCCGGAACGCCATCGAGGCCCTGGAATCCATGGGCATCTCGGTCGAATTCAGCCACCACGAAGGCGCGCCCGGCCAGCAGGAGATCGATCTTCGCTTCGCGGACGCACTGTCGATGGCCGACAACGTGATGACGTTCCGCTACGTCATCAAAGAAGTCGCAATGGAAGACGGTATGCGGGCGACATTCATGCCCAAGCCGTTCGGGAAGCACCCCGGCTCGGCCATGCACACCCACATGAGCCTGTTCGAGGGCGAGGTCAACGCGTTCCACAGCCCCGACGATCCGCTGCAATTGTCCGACGTCGCCAAATCGTTCATCGCCGGAATCCTCGAGCATGCCAGCGAGATCAGCGCGGTCACCAATCAATGGGTGAACTCCTACAAACGGCTGGTGCTCGGTGGCGAGGCGCCCACCGCGGCGTCGTGGGGAGCGGCCAACCGGTCGGCGCTGGTGCGGATCCCGATGTACAGCCCGCACAAGACGTCGTCGCGGCGCATCGAGGTGCGTAGTCCCGATTCCGCGTGCAACCCCTACCTGGCGTTCGCGGTGCTGCTGGCCGCCGGGCTGCGCGGTGTGGAGAAGGGTTACGTGCTGGGGCCGCAGGCCGAAGACAATGTCTGGGATCTGACCCCCGTGGAACGGCGGGCGATGGGCTACCGCGAGCTGCCGTCCAGCCTCGACGAGGCGTTGCGCGCGATGGAGGGTTCCGAACTTGTCGCAGAAGCGCTGGGCGAACACGTCTTCGACTTCTTCCTGCGCAACAAGCGCACAGAGTGGGCGAATTACCGCCGTCACGTCACGCCTTATGAGCTGAAGACGTACCTTTCGCTTTAACTCCAGGGCTCGGCCAGACCTCACGCAATCTGCGCTACCGTCGTGGACGTGAACCAACCCGTAACGCAGCGGCCGAAAGTGCCCAGCGTCGGCCGGCTCGGGTTGGTCGACGGCCGGGCGAACGCCAACGTGGCGCAGCTGGGTTGGAACGTCGAGTCTCGGGTCGATGTGCTGTGGTCGCTGTCCCGTGCGCCGGATGCCGACGCCGCCCTGAGCGCGATGGTCCGGTTGGCCGAGGCGCTTGGCGACGACTGGGACGAGCTCAATGCGGCGCTCGCCGGCGACCGTGGGCTGCGCGGTCGGCTGTTCGGTGTGCTCGGGTCGTCGCTGGCGTTGGGTGATCACCTGGTCGCCAACCCGCAGGCGTGGCGGCTGTTGGCCGGCAACGTGAAGTTGCCCTCCGCCGAGCAGTTGGACGCCGCCTTCGCCGAGTGTGTCGCCGAACCGCCAACGGCCGCAGGGTCAGTGGTATGGCGGTTGCGCACCCTGTACCGCAACCGGGTGCTGGTGTTGGCCGCGCTGGATCTGGCGTCGACGGTCGAGAACGAGCCGGTGCTGCCGTTCAGCGCCGTCGGTGTCCACCTGGCTGACATCGCCGACGCCGCGGTGGCGGCGGCGCTATCGGTCGCGCAGGCCAGTGTCTGCGGTGACGCCACGCCGCCCCGGCTGGCGGTCATCGCCATGGGCAAATGCGGTGCGCGCGAACTGAACTACGTCAGCGATGTCGACGTGATCTTCGTCGGCGAGTCTGCCGATCCGGTATCCGCCCGGGTTGCCGGCGAGATGATGCGGTTGGCGTCGGACGCCTTCTTCCAGGTGGACGCCGGCCTGCGTCCCGAAGGCCGGCACGGCGAACTGGTCCGCACCCTCGACTCGCACATCACCTACTACCAGCAGTGGGCGAAGACCTGGGAATTCCAGGCGCTGCTGAAAGCCCGGCCCGCGGCCGGCGACGCGGAATTGGGCAAGCAGTACATCGCCGCGCTGATGCCGATGGTGTGGACCGCTTGCGAGCGTGACGATTTCGTCAGCGAGGTTCAGGCGATGCGGCGACGCGTCGAGCAGCTGGTGCCCGCCGACGTCCGGACCCGCGAGCTCAAACTCGGCAGCGGCGGCCTGCGCGACGTCGAATTCGCGGTGCAACTGCTGCAACTCGTGCACGGCCGCACCGACGAGTCCCTGCACGTCGCATCGACGGTGGATGCGCTGGCCGCCCTGGGCGCCGGCGGTTACGTCAGTCGCGATGACACCGCGAACCTGACCGCCTCCTACGAGTTCCTCCGACTGCTCGAGCATCGGCTGCAGTTGCAGCGGCTCAAGCGCACCCACCTGTTGCCGGCGTTCGACGACGACGAGGCGCTGCGCTGGCTGGCGCGCGCGGCACATATCCGGCCCGACGGAAGTCACGACGCGCTCGGAGTGCTGCGCGAAGAACTCCGGCGCCACGCGCTGCGGGTGTCGCGACTCCACGCCAAGCTGTTCTACCAGCCGCTGCTGGAATCGCTTGCGCCAGAAGGCCTGGAGTTCTCCGAGGGTATGACGCCCGCGGCCGCCGAACGTCAGCTGGCCGCTCTTGGCTACGAGGCGCCGCAGAGTGCGCTGACCCATCTGGCCGCTTTGATCAACCAGAGCGGTCGTCGGGGTCGGGTGCAGTCGGTGCTGCTGCCTCGGCTGCTGGACTGGCTTTCCGACACGCCCGACCCGGATGCCGGGCTGCTGGCCTACCGCCGGATCAGCGAGGTGATGGTCGCGCACCGCTGGTATCTGTCCACGCTGCGGGACAAGCCGGCGGTGGCCAAGCGGCTGATGCATGTGCTCGGTACGTCGGCGTATGTGCCGGACCTGTTGATGCGCGCGCCGGAGGTCATCCAGAACTACAGCGACGGCCCGTCGGGGCCCAAGCTGCTCGACGTCGACCCTGAGACGGTGGCCGGCGCGTTGGTGGCCTCAGCCGGCCGGCAGAGCGACCCGGTGCGTTCCATCGCGATCGCGCGTTCGCTGCGCCGGCGCGAGCTGGCCCGCATCGCCTCGGCCGACCTGCTCGGCATGCTGGATGTCACCGACGTCTGCGCAGCGCTTACCTCGGTGTGGGTGGCGGTCCTGCAGGCCGCCCTGAACGCGGTGATCCGGGCCAACCTTCCCGAGGACGGCAAGGCCCCGGCCGCCATCGCGGTCATCGGTATGGGCCGGCTCGGCGGCCACGAGCTGGGCTACGGGTCCGACGCCGACGTGCTGTTCGTCTGCGAACCCGGCGACGGCGTGCAGGATTCCGACGCGGTGCGCTGGGCGGGCGCGGTGGCCGAGCAGACCCGTGCGCTGCTCGGAACCGCCAGCTCGGACCCGGCGCTGGAGGTCGATGCCAACCTGCGGCCCGAGGGCCGCAGCGGTCCGCTGGTCCGCACGATCGCGTCCTACGCCGCGTACTACGACCAATGGGCACAGCCTTGGGAAGTCCAGGCCCTGCTGCGGGCCGATGCCGTCGCCGGCGACCCGGAGCTGGGCCGGCGGTTCTTGCTGATGATCGACAAGACGCGTTATCCCGCAGGCGGGGTGTCGGCCGAGACGGTGCTCGAAATCCGGCGCATGAAGGCGCGGGTCGACTCCGAACGGTTGCCGCGCGGCGCCGACCCCAAGACGCACACCAAGCTGGGTCGCGGTGGTCTGGCCGACGTCGAGTGGACCGTGCAGCTGCTGCAGCTGCGGTACGCCAGCGATATCGAGGCTCTGCACAACACCTCGACGCTGGAGAGCCTGGACGCCGCCGCCGAGGCCGCGCTGATCACCGTCGAGGACGCCGACCTGTTGCGTAAGGCGTGGCTGACCGCGACCAGGGCGCGCAACGCGCTGGTCCTCGTCCGGGGCAAGCCCACCGACCAGTTGCCCGGGCCGGGACGCCAGCTCAACACCGTCGCCGTCGCGGCCGGTTGGGAGAAAAACGGTGACGGCGGCGAGTTCCTGGACAACTACCTACGAGTGACGCGGCGCGCAAAAGCCGTCGTGCACAAGATCTTTGACGAATAGCCAGGCCTTGAACTTCTCCTACGAGGTGATGGGCGCCGACGAACACGAACGTTTGGTGGCGCGCTACGGCCCGCTCACCGACGACATACGCACGCTCATCGAAGCCGCGCTGCGCGCCGAAGCCGAGCAGGACGCCATCGACACCGCGCGCACCGCGATTCAGGCCGCCACCGTCGCGTTGCGC
>JBAWAV010000634.1:0-2383 GCA_049589475.1 Mycobacterium sp. | reverse complement strand
TGCACCGCGACAAGATCACCTCGTTGCCCGACTTGCTGCCGCTGCTGGAGAAGGTCGCCGAATCCGGCAAGCCGCTGCTGGTGATCGCCGAGGACGTCGAAGGCGAGCCGCTGTCGACGCTGGTGGTCAACGCGATCCGCAAGACGCTGAAAGCGGTCGCGGTCAAGGCACCGTTCTTCGGCGACCGTCGCAAGGCGTTCCTGGAGGACCTGGCCATCGTCACCGGCGGCGAGGTGGTCAACCCCGACGTCGGCCTGACGCTGCGCGAGGTGGGCCTCGAGGTGCTCGGTTCGGCCAGACGGGTGGTGGTCAGCAAGGACGACACCGTGATCGTCGAGGGTGGCGGCGGCGCCGATGCCATCGACAACCGTGCCAAGCAGTTGCGGGCCGAGATCGAAGCCAGCGACTCCGACTGGGATCGGGAGAAGCTGCAGGAACGGCTGGCCAAGCTGGCCGGCGGCGTTGCGGTGATCAAGGTCGGCGCGGCTACCGAGACCGCACTCAAGGAGCGCAAGGAAAGCGTCGAGGATGCGGTTGCCGCCGCCAAGGCCGCCGTCGAAGAGGGCATCGTCGCCGGCGGTGGGTCTGCACTGGTGCACGCGCGCAAAGCGCTCACCAAGCTGCGTGATTCGCTCAGCGGCGACGAGGCCGCCGGCGTGCAGGTGTTCTCCGACGCGCTCAGTGCGCCGTTGTACTGGATCGCGTCCAACGCCGGCCAGGACGGCGCGGTCGTCGTCAGCAAGGTTGCTGAGCTGAAAGCCGGGCACGGCTTCAACGCGGCGACGTTGAAGTACGGCGATCTGGCCGCGGACGGGGTCATCGACCCGGTCAAGGTCACCCGGTCGGCGGTGCTGAACGCCGCGTCGGTGGCGCGGATGGTGCTGACCACCGAGACGGCCATTGTGGAAAAGCCGGCCGAGCAGGCCGACGACCACGGCCACCATCACGGCCACGCTCACTAGAAGAGTCCACACGAAGCACCCCCGGCTCACGAGGCCGGGGGTGCTTCGTTTTTCGAGTCGCCCATGGTTGATGGCTCAGGTGGCGAAGTGGAACAGTCCGTACCAAACGACGAAACCAAAGAGGACTAGGCCGCCCAGCAATGCCGGCACGAACTGGCGCCGCGTGAGAATCTTGTCTTTGATGATGACGATGCCGACCACGATGCAGATCGGGTAGTAGAGAAGCATCGAGGTGACCAGGCCCGGCGAGTACCGGTCAAGGATCGGCGTCATGGCTAGATGAAAGAGGGCGTCCCAGAATAGGTTTGCGCTGGCGAAGACCACGAGGAGAACGCCCCGAAGGGGAGTGCTCTCTCGGAAGTTAACGTAGACGAGCGTCAGCAGGATGACCATGAAGGCGAAGTTGTTGGCAGCGAAGGCGGTGTCGTCGAACCTCCCATGAACGTCGAGGGTGACCCAGGCGGGAAAACCGCCGACGTATTCCTCGATGATGTGCAGAAAGTAAGCCGCGGGCAGCAGCCAGATGATTTTTCGAAACCGCGGAATCGTGATGGTCGGTTGTGGTCCGTCGCGATTTGTCATCTGTCGATGCCCTGCAGTGTGCCCTCGCCACTCATGGGTCTTATGTTCTCTCAGCCGGGGCGCTGTCACTACCGAGACCGCGATCGTCGACAAGCCCGCCGATGCCGACGCGCACGCCGGGCACCATCACGGGGACACTCACTGACCAGCGCGCACAAGTTGGAAAGACCCCCGGTAAGCCGATACCGGGGGTCTTCCTGTTGACGTGTCAGCGTGCGGGGAGCCAAGTCTCACGCGACTAAGACGACGATTGTCGGCTTCGCGTGCGACCCTGCGACACCGATGCCGAATGGATCTCGAATACGCCGAGCCGATTAGGCTTTGCGCCGGCTGATGCGGTGTGCTCGTTCTGCCATACGACCGACTCACCAGAATGCCGGGTGTGCGCGGGTTGGGGATGCTGCTGGAGTCGGTCGAACTTGTCCAGCCGGTGAGCCGGGGTGAGCCCGACCAGAATAAAGTTCCTGACCTCGCCCATGAAATTACCGGCGGTACGACGGGTATCCAGGCCGTTGACGTAACGGCGTGCAATGGTCAGAAAATCTTCAGGTTCGACGCCAGCGACATCACGGACGTGAGTCGTCGGGCCCCCGACTTCCCAGGTTCCCAGTGCGGTCTCGGGCAGATAATGACGCAAGCCGGACTGGGTGTACTCGTCGAAACCGAGTCGCTTTTCGTTCGCGCGTAAGGCCTTCATGAACATCCGCGGGGGGATATCGATGTGGCGCACCCTTCGCCCCAGTGCCTCACCCATCGCGTCGGCGATCTCTGCTCCGGTCAGCAGCTTCGGCCCGGTTGGGCGGTAGGCCCGGCCGTCATGACGGTGCGGGTCCAACAGC
>JBAWAV010000633.1:0-4487 GCA_049589475.1 Mycobacterium sp. | reverse complement strand
TACGACAGGATCATGATCAGCATCGGCACCTCTTGGGCGGCGTCGACGGCCGATTTGCCGGTTTCGGCGATCAGCAGTTCTTCGATCTCGCCGCGGTGGTCGGCCAGCCACACCGCGAACCTGGCGAGGACCTTGTTGCGACCCCTGGCGCCACGCTGCTCCCACTCGCGCTGAGCCGCCCGCAAGCCGGCGGCGATCGTGGGCACGTCAGCGGGGTCGGTCCACTGCACTTGCCCGGCGACAGCGCCGGTCGCCGGGTTCACGATGGTGCCGGTGCCGGAGAACTCGTCGATGCTCGGAACGGTGTCGGGAGGCTTGATGGCGGTCATGGTCGCCATCGTAGACGCGTCAGTGTGACGTGGATCTCGTGGCGGCCCGGGCCGCAGGCCACCAGAAGCGTTCGCCGAGAACGGACGCGAGCGCCGGCACCAGGAGCGTGCGCACCACGAGAGTGTCGAGGAGCACCCCGATACACACGATCGTGCCGATCTGGGCAAGCGCCACGACCGGCAGGACGCCCAAGACGACGAACACCGCGGCCAGCAAGATTCCTGCGCTGGTGATGACGCCACCGGTGCGGGTCAGCGCGTACCGCATGGCCTCTCGGGCTCCGAGGTCGAGGCGCTGTTCACGCGCCCGGGTGGCCAGGAAGATGTTGTAGTCGACACCGAGAGCGACCAGGAACAGGAACGCATAGAGCAGGACCTGGGTATCGAACGCCTCGAACCCGAAGACGTGGTGAAACAGCCAGTTGCCGGACCCCAGGCTTGCCACATAGGTGGCGATGACGGTGACGATCAGGCACAGCGGCGCGACCAGGGACCGCAACAGCACCAGGAGAACCCCCGCAACGACAGCCAAGATCAGCGGGATGATGACCACGCGGTCACGCGCAGCGGCGTCGTGTTGGTCGAGTGCGGCGGCGTCGGCCCCGCCTACCAGCGCACGCCCAGCGTCGACACGGCGACTGGCGTAGGCCGCTCGCAGCGCCTTGACAGTGGCGAACGCCGCGTCGCTCTGGGGCGTCCCGGCGGCGGTGACGTCGATTTTTGTCCATCCGCATGCGTTGCCGGCCGCGCGCGTGGACGTCACGCCGTCGACCGATCCGGCGATCCTGACCGCGTCGCTGACCTCGGCGTCGCGGGCGAGGACAACGAGTTGCGGGCCTGAATCGGCCGGAAAGGTCTCGATCAATAGATGCTGAGCTCGCACGGATTCGGGATTTCCGACGAATTGATCGGTCTGGCTCAGGCCGATCGACGCGCCGCTCAGGCCGGCGCTCAGCACCATGATCAGCACCACCGCAGCCCCGCCGATCCACCACGGCCGACGCTGGACGGCCGAGCCGATTCGACCCCAGATCGCGTGTCCACCCTCGCCTCGGTTCTTCGGCTCGACGTATCGCGGAATGAACGGCCAGAACACTTTTCGTCCACATACCACCAGGGCTGCGGGAAGGACCCCCAGCACCAACACGAGGGCGATGGCGATACCGACCGCGCACGCCGCCCCCAACGCCCTGTTACCGGCGAGCGTGGCGAACAGCAACATCAGCAGGCTCAGCGCCACGGTGCCGGCCGAAGCAAAAATCGCCGGCCCGGCCGCCGCGACCGCGGTGCGCATGGCTCGGCGGGTGTCGTGCTCGGCGAGCAACTCTTCGCGGTAGCGGGCGATCAGCAAAAGCGCGTAATTCGTTCCGGCGCCGAACACCAAGACCGACAGGATTCCCAGGATGGACGCATCGACCGGCAGGCCGTAGGCGTCCGCCAGTGCCGCCACCACAAAGCGGGCCAGCCCGTCAGCGGTACCGACTATCGCCAGGGGCACCATCCACAACACCGGGCTGCGATAAGTGACGATCAGCAGGACCGCTACCACCGAGGCGGTTGTCAGCAGCAGGCGTACGTCCGCCCCCGCAAACGATGTGATCGTGTCGCTTTGAAAGCCAACCGGACCGGTCAGCCATGCCCGCATACCGCCCGGCAGACCTTGTCCCGCCGTCTGACGCAACGAGTCCGCTTGCGCCACGATGGCCGTGGTGCCGGACTGCGCCCGCACCGGGACCGTGATCAACGCCGTGGTCCCGTCCTTGCTGAATAGTGGCCGCACCGCCCGCGGCGCCGTCGAATATCCGGCGAGGGCTGCGGCCCGCTGATCGATGGCCGCTCGCTGCGGGTCGGTCAGCACCTCGCGCTGTGCGCCGTCGGAGGTGGCGAACACGACCAGTGCGGCGGTCTGATCAGCGTCCGGGAATTCCTTGAGTAGCCCCGCCACCTTCGTCGATTCGGCAGCCGGTGGCGCGCCCTGCGGGGGCACCGCGTCCGGCATGGACTTCGGCAGAAGCGCGAACAACGCACCCAGGATCGCGAACACCCCGATCAACAACACCGCGCCGCTGCGCCGAGCGGTCTGCACGCGTGCCAACCAGTCCACTCGAGAACCTCGCAACTTCTTCGATCAGATGGGGGTGAACGCGATGAGTTTATGTGGGGTAGTCAGTCTTCTTTCTATGACCGTTTTGCTTGACGGGATTACCTTCGGCGAGTCGCCTCGTTGGCACGACGGACGGGTCTGGTTTTCCGATTGGGGTGCGCATCAGGTGATCGCGCTCGATCGCCACGGCGCCCATGAGGTCGTGGTCAGCGTCGATTCTTTTCCGATGTGCATCGACTTTCTGCCCGACGGCCGGTTGCTCGTCGTGGACTCAGCGCGGCGGCGCCTGCTTCGCCGCGAACCCGACGGCGAGTTGGTCGTCCATGCCGACCTGTCGTCAATCTCGCAGAAACCGTGGAATGACATCGTGGTCGATGCGGTCGGCAACGCGTACGTCAACACGATCGGCTTTGACTTTCCCGGTGGCGAGCCTGCACCCGGAAGCGTCGTACTCGTTACGCCGACCGGAACAGTCCGCACGGTCGCCGACGATCTCGCATTCCCCAACGGCATGGCGATCGCCGCCGGCGGCGACACGTTGATCGTGGCCGAGTCGTACGGCAATCGGCTCACGGCATTCGACATCGATTCCACGGGAGACCTTGCGAGACGGCGGACGTGGGCAGAGGTTGGCGATGACCACCCCGATGGCATCTGCATCGATGCCGAGGGCGCGGTCTGGTATGCCGACGTCGGAAGCCGACGCTGCGTGCGGGTGCGCGAGGGCGGCGATGTCCTGGACACGCTTCAACTCGACCGCGGGGCGTTCGCCTGCACGCTTAGCCGCGGCGATCAGCCACCGCAGCTCTACGTCGTGTGCCAGGAGTGGAGCGGCCCGAAGCCACCACAACGGCCAACCGGGCAGATCGTCGTGTTCTCCGCTCCCGCGCCTGGCGCCGGCAAGCCCTAAGGCGCGATACCTCGCAGATAGAAGGCCTGGCCGAGATGCTGGGCGCAGTCATCGATGATGCTGACGAGTCGGGCGCTGGCCGTCACCGGCGGGTCCCAATTTCGGTCGACGACCCGGGACAGGTCCTCGGCGGTGACGCGGTCGACGAACTGCAGCGTCAGCTCGTGCACGGCGTGGTAGTAGCCGGCCAGCAGCTCGACCGGCGCATGCACTTTGGCCACCTCGTCGGGCCCGTGGCCGTAACCGGTGTCGTTGCGCGGCAGGTCGAGCCCGAAGCGGTCGACCCACCCGTCGCGTGTCCACACCTGGTCGACGCCGGCGATCGGCGCGAGCTGGATGTCCTGTACGCGCGCGCTGTGCCAGATCAGCCAGGCAATGCTGTTGGCATCCGGCGTCGGCCGGAAGTTGGCTTGGTCGTCGGTGAGCCCGTCGGTGAGCTCGTCGACGTGCTCGATCAACCGGGTGAACGCGTCGCGCAGCAACTCCCGGACCGCGGTGTCGTCATTTGGCATACCTTGATCCTGGCATCAGGCACCGACACGGTCGTAGATTATTTAGATGACCTACGACCTCATCATTCGCAACGGCACCATCGTCGACGGGCTGGGAGGTGAGCCGTACCTCGGTGACGTCGCTGTGCAGGACGGGGTCATCGCCGCGGTCGGTTCGGTTGACGGCGCCGCGACGCGGGAGATCGACGCCGCCGGGCTGCTGGTCACGCCGGGCTTCGTCGACCTGCACACCCACTATGACGGCCAGTCCATCTGGTCGGAGCGGTTGACGCCGTCGTCGGCGCATGGGGTGACGACCGTGGTGATGGGCAACTGCGGCGTGGGGTTTGCGCCGTGCCGCCAGGAAGACCACGACGTGCTGGTCGACGTGATGGCCGGGGTCGAGGACATCCCGGGCGTGGTGATGACCGACGGCCTGCCCTGGAACTGGGAGACATTCCCGCAATACATGGATGCCCTCGACGCCGGCAATCGCGACATCGACGTCGCCGCCTACCTGCCGCATTCGCCGCTGCGGGTCTACGTGATGGGCCAGCGCGGCGCCGACCGCGAACCGGCCACCGCCGAGGACCTGACCAGAATGCGGGCGCTGGCCAAGGAGGCCATCGAGGTCGGGGCGCTGGGCTTCGCGT
>JBAWAV010000632.1:0-2197 GCA_049589475.1 Mycobacterium sp. | reverse complement strand
GTACGAAGACCGGTCGGCGCTGGAGATGGGCGCTGTGGCGATCAGCAGGGCTCTGCGCGATGCCGGGGTGCACTGGTCGGACGTGGGCAGCCTCTACGCAGGCAGCCTCGAAGTCTCCAATCCGGAGGCAGTCACCGGGCTGGCCGGAATGACCGGAATCCCGGCGCGGGCCACGCTGAGCGGCTGCGCGACGGGTAACTCGCTGTTGACTCTGGCCGCCCGCGACGTGCAACTCGGCGAAGCCGACATTGCGGTCGGCGTCGGGCTGGACAAACACCCGCGCGGCGCCTTCGGCGCCGACCCATCGGTGTCGGGGCTGCCCCAGTGGTACGGCGATCAGGGCATGTTTCTGACAACGCATTACTTCGGCACCAAGATCATGCGCTACATGCACGATCACGGCATCACCGAAGAGACGCTGGCCCGCGTGTCGGCCAAGAACTTCGACAACGGCGCGCTGGCGCCGCACGCGTGGCGCCGCAAGGCGATGAGCATCGACGCGATCCTGAGCTCTCCGATCGTCAACGCCCCACTGCGCCAATACATGTACTGCAACCCGAACGAAGGCGCCGCCACAGTGGTGGTGTGCCGGGCCGATAAAGCCAAGCAATACACCGACACCCCGATCTACCTGCGCTCGACTGCGCTGCGCAGCCGCCGCGAAGGTGCCTACGAGCTGCTTCGGACCTCGATCGAGCTGCCGATCGTGCCTGGCACCACCGCCGAGGCCGCCCGTGCCGCCTACGAACTCGCAGGCATCGGCCCCGAGGACGTCGACGTCGCGCAAGTGCAGGACACCGACTCCGGGTCCGAGATCATCCACATGGCCGAGACCGGCCTCTGCAAAGACGGCGAACAGGAAGCACTGCTCGCCGACGGCGCCACCAAGATCGGCGGGCGGCTGCCCATCAACACCGACGGCGGCCTGCTGGCCAACGGCGAACCGGTCGGCGCGTCCGGCCTTCGCCAGGTCTACGAGCTGGTCCAGCAACTGCGCGGCACTGCAGGCGACCGACAGGTACCGAACGATCCGCGGGTCGCGCTGGCCCAGCTGTATGGGGCACCCGGGACCGCGGCCGTCGCCATTCTGTCCAAGTAGCCGCCATCCCGAAGGGAGCACTGCCGATGACCGACACCCAGGCGGAATCGCGCCCGCGCGCCGAAGTCGACCTCGACCACCACTCGCCCGAATTCCGCGAGGACCCCTACAGCCGGTTCCGCGAAATGCGCGAATCGGGCTGTCCGGTAGCACATTCCGAGCACTATGACGGATTCTGGGCGCTGGTCGACTACGCGTCGGTGTTCGAGGCCGCTCGCGACGACGACCTGTTCAACTCCTATCCGTCGGTGGGCGTGCCGGCCAGTGAGCTGCCATTGCCGATCCTGCCGATCGAGTCGGATCCGCCAGAGACCCAGGAGTTGCGCGAGGTCACCCTCAAGCGCTTCTCACCGGGTTCGGCCGAGCGTTTCCGCGAGTCTGCCATCGAGATGACCAATGAGGCGATCGATGCCTTCATCGAGCGCGGCGAGTGTGACCTCGTCGGTGAGCTGACGACGCCGCTGCCTGCGCGGTTGATCCTGCGGCTGTTGAACTTCGACGAGTCGAGGTTCATGGACTGGGTCGGCTGGGTGCACACCACCGTGCACGACCGTGCGCATGATCCGGAGAAGGCCGCGATCGCCGGGATGGAGATGTTCGGCGAGATCGGCAAGCACATGCAGCAGCGCCGCGCCGAGGGACTCGGCGACGACCTGTTCAGCGACATCCTGCGCGGAACGCTGAACGGCGAACCGCTCGACGACGGTCAGGTCACCATGTACACGGTGCTGATGATGCTCGGCGGGATGGACACCACCAGTGGCTTTACCGGCAACGTGCTGTTACGGCTGTGCAAGGACGCCGAGTTGCGCGCGAAACTCAAGGCCGATCCAAGCCTGGTGAAGAAGTCCACCGACGAGCTGCTGCGCCTGTACACGCCAACGCTCGGCTTGGCGCGCACCGTCTCGCGCGACGCCGACTTCCACGGCCAACAGCTGTGCCAGGGCGACCGGGCAATCCTGATGTGGGCTGCGGCCAACCGTGACCCCGCGATGTTCGAGAACCCCGACGAACTCGACCTCGATCGTCCGAATGCCAAGAAACACATGGCTTTCGGCGTGGGCATGCACCGCTGTCTAGGCTCGCATTACGCCAAGC
>JBAWAV010000631.1:0-9391 GCA_049589475.1 Mycobacterium sp. | reverse complement strand
GTCTCCGCCAGCTCGCCGGCGACGTCGAAGCCGCGAAAGATCAGCGCCCGCCAAGGCGTCCCGCGACCTGACTGCAACGCCATTTCGCTACTGGCCGATGGGCTTCTCGGTGGGCGCGGCCTGCGGTGCCGTCGCCGGGGCGCCCGGAGCGGCGGCCTGACTGCCCGTCGACCCGCCGGCAGGTAACGCCTCGCCGCGCATGGAGGCGCGAATCTGCTCCAGCCGCGAGTGGCCTGCCATCTCCACGCCGGCCTGTTCGACCTCGAGCATGCGGCCCTGAACAGAGTTCTGCGCCAGCTCGGCCTGACCCAGCGCGTTGGCGTAGCGTCGTTCGATCTTGTCGCGGACCTCATCGAGGCTCGGCGTCGTGCCGGGTGCGGCGATCTCACTCATCGACCGCAGCGACGCGCTGACCTGCTCCTGCATCTTGGCCTGCTCGAGCTGGCTGAGCAGCTTGGTGCGCTCGGCGATCTTTTGCTGCAGCACCATCGCGTTTCGCTCGACGGCCTTCTTGGCCTGCGCGGCGGCGCCGAGGGCCTGGTCGTGCAAAGCCTTGAGGTCTTCCACGCCCTGCTCGGCCGTCACCAGCTGGGCCGCGAACGCCTCGGCGGCGTTGTTGTATTCGGTGGCTTTGGCGGTGTCGCCGGCCGCGGTGGCCTGGTCGGCGAGCGTCACCGCCTGCCGGACGTTGACCTGGAGCTTCTCGATGTCGGCGAGTTGGCGGTTGAGCCGCATCTCGAGTTGGCGCTGGTTGCCGATCACCGACGCAGCTTGCTGGGTCAGCGCCTGGTGCTGACGCTGCGCGTCCTCGATGGCCTGCTGAATCTGCACTTTGGGGTCGGCGTGTTCGTCGATCTTCGCGTTGAACAGCGCCATGACGTACTTCCACGCTTTGACGAACGGATTGGCCATCGGTTAGCTCCGCCTTTGTATGTAGGTAGCTGCGTGCACGCTCAATTTATCGGTTCCGTGCCGATTGCCACACCCTTGCCGACGGGTTATGCGACAGCCATTGCGACGACGGACGGTATGACGACCTTGGTGCTGGCGTCGATATTGGCCGCGCTCGCCGTGGCGGTCGGCGTGGACTCCTGACGTTCCAGCTGTTCGCTGGCGTCGACGAGCACCTGCGACAGCGGCACATCCAGGGCGTGGCAGATGGCGCTGAGCAGCTCGCTGGATGCTTCTTTGCGACCGCGCTCGACCTCCGAGAGGTAGCCGAGGCTGACCCGTGCGGAGTCGGAAACCTGACGCAGCGTCCGGCCCTGTGTGGTTCGGGCGCGACGCAGCACATCGCCGAGAACCTCGCGCAGCAGTGCGGGCATCGTGCTCTCCTTCAGTCCGCTCGGGTTGATTCTTCATCAGGTCAACGACGGCCGAGCGGTCATTGGTTCCCGTGCGCGGCCCGCATCGTCGTCGAGCGTCTACTCCGCCGCGACGAGCGCCCGCAGCCTGCTGATCGACTCCCGCACCGCCGCGACGCGAATATCCCAGCGGGTGCCGGTGAACTGCAGTTCGACCACCTCGGTGTCGACCGGCCCGGCCACACCCATGAATCCGGCCACACCCATGAATACCGTGCCCACCTCGTGCCCGCCATGCGGCTCGGGCCCGGCGACGCCGGTCAACCCGATACCCCAGGTGGCCTCGCAGCGTTGACGTGCGCCGACGGCCAGCGCCCGCGCAGTCGGCGCCGCCACCGGCCCGACCTCGTCGAGAATCTGCGGCGCGACCCCGGCGAGCAGAACCTTGGTGCGCTCGGTATAGGTGATCAGGCCTCCGCGCAGGACCTCGCTGGCACCGGGCACCCCCGCAAGCGTGGCGGCCAGCAATCCCGCGGTCAGCGACTCGGCGGTGGCAATGCTCTGCTTGCGGACCGTCAGGTCGGCGACCAGTCGCCGGGCGTCCTCACTGAGCAGCGGGTCGTCCACGGGCATCCCTCGCGGCGGAGGCGACGTAGTCCAAACCGGTGACCACGGTCAACACGATCGCGGCGGCCATCACGACCCACGCGGTCACCAGCCACGTCCCCGACACCGGGAGCACGAACAACCCGATCGCGACGGCCTGCACCAGCGTTTTGAGTTTGCCGCCGCGACTGGCCGGGATGACGCCGTGACGCAGCATCACGAACCGCAGCACGGTGATCCCGACCTCGCGGGCCAAGATGACCACCGTCACCCACCAGTGCAGGTCGCCGAGCATCGACAACCCGATCAGCGCCGCGCCGACCAAGGTCTTGTCGGCAATCGGGTCTGCCATCGTGCCGAATTCGGTCACCATGCCGTAGTTGCGGGCCAGCGCGCCGTCGAACCGATCGGTGATGACGGCGACCGCGAAAACGACGAAAGCGATAATGCGGCTTGGGGTTTCGTGGCCATTACCGGCGAACAACGCGAGCAGGAAAACGGGGACGAGTACCAGACGCAACAGCGTCAGCACGTTAGCCAGGTTGGTGACCCGCACGCGCGGGACTACCGGACCTGTCTGCGGCTGCCCCGACACGGCAACAGGATATCGGTAACCGGGCCTTTGGGCGTTATTGCCCGCTCGTCTTTGTCGCGTCCCCATCGCGCCACGCGCTCTGCATCGTCGCGGGCTGGGCCCATGCACCCGCTCCTCCTCATCGCGCCACGCGCTCTGCATCGTCGCGGGCTGGGCCCATGCACCCGATAATCTGCACCCGTGAACGCAGCGAGCGATCCACCGGCCGCTGGGCCGGCGATCAGGCGCGCGCGAACCTCTGACGTTCCGATGATCAAACGACTCGTCGACACCTACGCCGGCCAGATCTTGCTGGAAAAGAACCTCGTGACGCTCTACGAAGCCGTCCAGGAGTTCTGGGTGGCCGAGCACGACGGCGACGTGGTCGGGTGCGGCGCGCTGCACGTGCTGTGGTCCGACTTGGGCGAGATCCGCACGGTGGCGGTCGATCCGTCGATGACCGGGCGCGGCATCGGCCACGCCATCGTCAACCGGCTGCTCAAGGTGGCCCGCGAACTGCAGTTGCAGCGGCTGTTCGTATTGACGTTCGAGACCGAGTTCTTCGGCAGGCACGGGTTCACCGAGATCGAGGGCACCCCGGTCACCGCCGAAGTGTTCGAAGAGATGTGCCGCTCCTACGACATCGGTGTCGCCGAGTTCCTGGACCTCAGCTACGTCAAGCCGAACACCCTGGGCAACTCGCGAATGCTGCTGGTGCTCTAGCAACCGAGCAGCTAGTCCTCGTCGGGTTCCTCGGCGTCGCCGCCGGTGCCGCGGATGGCCATCAGGGTGGCCGCCAGCTCGTCGGGCTTGACCAGTACCTCGCGGGCCTTGGAACCCTCGCTGGGCCCGACGATGCTGCGAGTCTCCATCAGGTCCATCAGCCGGCCCGCTTTGGCGAAGCCGACGCGCAGCTTGCGCTGCAGCATCGACGTCGAGCCGAACTGGCTGGACACCACCAGCTCGACGGCTTGCAGGAACACGTCCATGTCGTCGCCGATGTCGGGGTCGGCATCGGTGCGCTCTCCGGTCGGCTTGGCCGTGGTGACGCCCTCGGTGTATTCGGGCTCGGCCTGCTCTTTGCACGCGGCCACGACGGCCTGGATCTCCTCGTCGGAGATGTAGGCACCCTGCAGCCGTATGGGCTTGCCCGCGCCCATCGGCAGGAACAGTCCGTCGCCCATGCCGATCAGCTTCTCCGCGCCGGCCTGGTCCAGGATCACCCTGCTGTCGGTCAGCGACGACGTCGCGAACGACAACCGGGACGGCACATTGGTCTTGATCAGACCGGTGACCACGTCGACCGACGGCCGCTGCGTCGCGAGCACCAGGTGAATGCCTGCGGCACGGGCCTTTTGGGTGATCCGCACAATGGCGTCTTCGACGTCGCGCGGGGCGGTCATCATCAGGTCGGCCAGCTCGTCGACGATTGCCACGACATACGGGTAGGGCCGATACTCGCGCTGGCTGCCCAGCGGGGCTGTGATCGCGCCCGACCGCACCTTGTCGTTGAAGTCGTCGATGTGGCGCACCCGGGACGCCTGCATGTCCTGGTAGCGCTGCTCCATCTCCTCGACCAGCCACGCCAGGGCCGCCGCTGCCTTCTTCGGCTGGGTGATGATCGGCGTGATCAGGTGCGGAATGCCTTCGTAAGGCGTCAGTTCCACCATCTTCGGGTCGATCAGGATCATCCTGACCTCCTCGGGGGTGGAGCGGGTGAGCAGCGACACCAGCATCGAGTTGACGAAGCTGGACTTACCGGAGCCGGTGGAGCCCGCGACCAGCAGGTGCGGCATCTTGGCCAGGTTGGCCGAGTTGAAGTCGCCTTCGATGTCCTTGCCCAGCCCGATCACCAGCGGGTGGTGGTCGCGACGGGTCGACGACGCGGTGAGAACGTCTGCGAGCCTGACCATTTCGCGGTCGGTGTTGGGCACCTCGATGCCGACTGCCGACTTGCCCGGAATCGGCGCCAGCATCCGGACACTTTCGGTGGCGACCGCATAGGCGATGTTCTTCTGCAGCGCGGTGATCTTCTCGACCTTGACGCCCGGGCCCAGCTCGACCTCGTAGCGCGTGACGGTCGGCCCCCGGGTGCAGCCGGTGACCGCGGCGTCGACCTTGAACTGGTTGAGCACTTCGCTGATCGCATCGGCCATCACATTGTTGGCGGCGCTGCGTTTCTTGGGCGGGTCGCCGGCCACCAGCAGGTTCAGCGACGGCAGGACGTACGGTCCCTCGACAACCCGGTCGAGCACCAAAGTGTCTTGCTTGCCAGTAGATTTGGCAACACGCTTGCGGCTGCGCGCCACCGTCGGCTCCGGCACAGTCGGGGTGTCGTCCACGCCGACCGCCGTGTCGCCGGTCGGCCACGCCTGGGCTTCGTCGTCGCCGTATGCGGACGCATCGTCGTAATAGCCGTCGGAAAAGTCCTCAGCGACAGCGCTTTCGGCCTCGTCCTCCTCGTAGTAGTCGCCCTCGTCGTGGTAGTCGAACATCCGGGTGCGGAACATGGATCGCAGCGTCTCGGGTACTTCGCGAATCGTGGTGCCGGTCAACAGCAGCAGGCCGAACAGCGCGCCGATGAACAACAGCGGCGCGCAGATCCACGGGGTCAACCCCTCCGAGAGCGGTCCGCCGATCGCGAAGCCGATGAATCCTGCAGCGTGCGCGCGGCCGACTGGGGTGTCCGGCGAACCGGCCCACAAGTGCCACAGGCCCAACGCCGGCAGCGCGACCATCGCCGCCCCGAGCACCAGCCGCGGCCGGGCGTCCGGATTCGGCTCGGTGCGCATCAGCAGCACCGCGACGGCGGCGGTGACCAATGGCAGCACCAACACTGCCGACCCGACGAAGATCCGTATCACCGAGTCGACCCAGGCGCCCACCGGGCGGGCCGCATCGAACCACGAACTGGCCGCGATGATCACGGCGATACCCAGCAGAGCCAGGGCCAGCCCGTCGCGGCGGTGGCCCGGATCGATGTCGCGGGCCCGGCCCACTGAGCGCGCGGTGCTACCGGTGCCCTTGGCCACCATCAGCCACGTCGCGCGGACGGCCCGCCCGCAACCCAGCCCGGCGCTGGCCACCAGCGAGTGGTTGCGACGGCGGGCAGGACGGCGCGCAGCCGCGGCGGGCTTGCGGCGGGGCTGCGCCGACCGGGAACCCCCGCGCGAAGCGGCCTTTGACCTGCTCGTTCGGTTCCCGGACCGGGCGACAGTCTTGCTAGCCATGCGGCAAGCCTAATCGCAAAAACACCATCTGCACCATACGCCACACTGGTTACCTGGCCGTTACCGTCCAACCGGCGATCCAGCGGCGAAAACAGCTGAGTAGGGTGACAGCCGTCACTCATCGTCCAGGAGGCCTGCATGCCCGTTGTCGTCGTCGCCACCCTGACCGTCAAACCCGACTCGGTCGACACCGTCCGTGACATCCTCACGACCGCGGCCGAGGAGGTGCACCAAGAACCCGGTTGCCAGCTGTATTCGGTCAACGAGTCGGGTGAAACCTTCGTCTTCGTCGAACAATGGGCCGACGAGGAGGCGCTGAAGACGCACAGCAGCGCGCCCGCGGTAGCCAAGATGTTCACCGCGGCCGGCGAGCACCTGGCCGGGGCGCCCGACATCAAAATGCTGCGGCCGGTTCCCGCCGGCGACCCGGACAAAGGGCAAATTCGCCCGTGACCGGCGGTCCACTGGCCGGCAAAGTCGCGCTGATCACCGGCGCCGCCCGTGGACAGGGTCGCGCGCATGCGGTGCGATTGGCGTCCGACGGCGCCGACATCATCGCCGTCGACCTATGCGACCAGATCGCCAGCGTGCCGTATCCGCTGGCCACCGCTGACGATCTGGCCGCGACGGTCAAGCTCGTCGAAGACACCGGGGCGCGCATCGTGGCCAAGGAGGCCGACGTCCGCGACCGGGCATCGCTGTCGACCGCGGTGCAGGCGGGCATCGACGAACTCGGCCGACTCGACATCGTGGTCGCCAACGCCGGTATCGCTCCTATGCAATCGGGTGACGACGGCTGGCGCGACGTCATCGACGTCAACCTGACCGGCGTCTACAACACCATCAAGGCCGCAATACCGACTATGGTCAGACAGGACGAAGGCGGCTCGATCGTGCTGATCAGTTCCGCGGCAGGCCTGGCCGGTGTGGGAAGCCCCGACGCGGGCTCGGTCGGCTACGCAGCCGCCAAGCACGGCGTAGTCGGGCTGATGCGGGTGTACGCGAATCTTCTTGCCAGGCAGAGCATCCGAGTCAACTCGATCCATCCGACGGGCGTGGAAACTCCGATGATCGACAACGACTTCACCCGGGGCTGGCTGGCCACGATGGCGGCTCGGTCCGATTCGCCGGGCAGCATGGGCAATGCCATGCCTGTCGAGGTGCTGCAACCGGAGGACATCGCCAACGCGGTGGCGTGGCTGGTGTCCGACCAGGCCCGCTACATCACCGGCGTCACCCTGCCGGTCGACGCGGGTTTTCTGAACAAGTAACGCATGGCGCGAAACCCCGCGGCGCAAACGGCGTTCGGCCCGATGGTGATTGTCGCCCTGGAACAGAGTGAACCGTCCGACCGTCGGTTGGTGGACGACGACCTGGCGGCACGGTTCCTTCCGGCGCCGACGCGGTGGCTGGTCAACGCGACAACACGCAGTCTCATGCGGCGCTTGGCGATGGCAGCGATGGAGCGCGAGGGTCCCGGCCTGTGGGCCAGCATGACCTGTCGTAAAAGCTATATCGCCGACAAGGTCAGCGAATCGCTCGACGACATCGACGCGATGGTCGTGCTCGGCGCCGGATTCGACACCCTGGCTTACCGGTTGGCGAGAACAACGAGCATCCCAATCTTCGAAGTCGACCAACCCGTCAACGTTGCCCGCAAAGCCGCGGCGGTGCGGCGGGTTCTGGGTGCCCAGCCGAGTTCGGTTCGGTTGGTGCCGTTGGACTTCGAGCGCGACGATGTGCTGACCGTCCTAGCTGAACACGGGTATAGCCCGAATTCGCGGACCCTTATCATCTGGGAGGGCGTCACTCAGTACCTGACGTTGGAGGCCGTGCATGCCACCCTCGAGCGGTTGCGGCCGGTCACGTCGGGCAGTCGGCTGGTCTTCACCTACGTCCGTAAAGATTTCATCGACGGCGTCAACCGGTACGGAGCCGAGTCGTTGTACCGCAGGTTCCGGCTACGGCAACACGTGTGGGAGTTCGGGATTGCGCCCGACGAGGTTGCCATGTTTCTGAGCCAACACGGGTGGCGCCTGATCGAGCAAGCCGGACCGGACCTGATCGTGCAGCGCTACGTCGCACCGACCGGTCGCAATCTTCTGGCATCACCGATCGAGTGGTCGGCGTTCGCGGAGAAGGCCTAGCCGAGTCTTGAACCGACCCGCGACACGCCGTGACGCGGAAGTTCGCCCAGTGCTGCCGATTTCAGCGTCATAATTGGACCGTGGTCAGCAACGGGGCTGTCTCCTTTTCGAGCGTGGTGCCTGGCTCATCAGCCGAACCGGCGTACCGATTCTTGTCTCCACATGAGGCCGCGGTTCTCGACGATGCCATTCACAGCTTGACACTTGACCATTCGTGCGTGCATGCGCTTCGCTACCTGGATCGTCTGCTGTCGGTATTTCGCGTAGCCCACAGCGACGGGCCGTTGCGCCAGCTCGTCGTCGCCCTTCGCCACCAATATGTCGACGGCGTCGCGCTCCTCGACGAGCAGGCCGGTGGCGACTTCACCGCGGTGCCGCCGTTGTACCAAGACCTCATCTTGTCACAGAGTCAGCTGGCACAGTTCACCGATCTGCTGCTGGAACTTCTCAGCGAGGCAGTGCAACTCGGCATCTGAGGCCGCCGGCCCGCGCGTCAGGCCGCAAGACGCAAACCGTTGCGACGACCTGCCTAGCGGAATCGAAATGGCTTGAATGTCGTTGCAACCGGCCAGTTCTCGATGACGGTCTGCGCCGATGCGGCGAAACGCTACTGCGAAACCAGACCAGAAATTTCGACACGCCGGACAGCGTGCATTCCCCTGGTCGGCCCCATATCCGCGTCATACTTTGCCCGTGGCCAGCGACGGGGCCGTCCCCGGATACGGTCTGTCGGCGCCGATGTCCCGGCGCGCGGTGCTCGGCGGGCTCACCCTGCTGCCGCTGGCCGCCGTGGGCGGCGTCCTCCCGGCCGCTTCCGCCGATCCAGCTGATGCCGCTGATGCCGCTGATGCCGCCGACACGTCGTACCTATACCTCTCTGCGCACCAGGCCGCGGTGCTCGACGCCGCCACCCGCCGCCTGATACCCGGACCGGGAGACGACCCGGGTGAGACCAGCCCGGGGGCGCACGAAGCGAACGTGGTCCGCTACATCGACGTCATGCTTGCCGCGTTCTCCTTCTCTCCGCCGAAGGTGCACGCGGGCGGGCCGTGGAGCAACCGCGCCGGCGCTTCACAGGACTTCATGGCCGACTTCGTCCCGCTCGACCGCGCCCAGAACTTCGCCTGGCAACAGCGGATCAACACCCTCCGCGCCCAGTACGCCAATGGCATCGCGCTGTTCGACCAGCTGGCCGGTGGCGACTTCACTTCGGCGTCGACCACGAAACAGAACAGCATTTTGGCAACTGGTCAGGCGCTGTCCTTCACCCAGCTGCTGTTCGGTCACGCCATCGAGGGGATGTATTCCGTGCCGGAGTACGGCGGCAACGCCAATCTCGTCGGTTGGCAAGACATCCAGTGGCCGGGTGACATCCAGCCGCGCGGCTACACCGACGCCGAAGTCGAAGCGCCCCAAGGGGACACGCTGGCCCAAAGTGGAATCATCGGCATTCTGGTCCAGGGCGGGTGGGCCCAGGCCATCGCCAAAATGGGGGGAAAAGGCGGCGTCAATGCCGGCCGGTAAAGCGAT
>JBAWAV010000630.1:0-3118 GCA_049589475.1 Mycobacterium sp. | reverse complement strand
GACACGTGGGACATCAACGAGAGCGTCGGCGCTACCGCGTTGGGGGTTGCCGGTGGGCGGGCGAAAGAGACCCAAAGCGCCGATCCGCTGATCAGCGATCCCTACGCAAGGCTGTTCCTCGAAGCGGCCGGCGACGGCATCTGGCGGGTGTACCTCGACGATGAACTGCCGGCCCAATTGGTCGATGTCGATCCACAATTCGAGGATCGGATGCAGGCGATGCTTGGCTACACAGCGTGCCGGACGAAGTTCTTCGACGACTACTTTCTGTCGGCGGCCGGCGACGGCATCCGGCAGGTCGTAATCCTGGCGGCCGGTCTGGACTCACGCGCGTGGCGGCTCGCCTGGCCTGCCGGATGCGTGGTCTACGAGATCGACCAGCCCAAGGTGCTGGAATTCAAGACCGGCACGCTGGAATCTCACGAGGTAGACCCGATCGCATCCCACATCAGCGTCGGCATCGATCTGCGTCTGGACTGGCCGAAAGCATTGACGGAGGCCGGATTTGACGCGTCAGCTCCAACGGCGTGGTCAGCGGAGGGCCTGTTGCCGTATCTGACAGCCGACGCCCAGGACCTGTTGTTCGACCGGGTCCAGTCGCTTAGCGCGCCCGGCAGCCGTGTCGCCGTCGAAGCGTTCACCAACGAGTTCTTCAGCTCAGAGAGCTTCGCGCGCCGCGAAGAGCAGACGGAACTGTATCGGAACGTCGCGGTCAAGCTGGGCGGCAAAGACATCACCGAGTCCGGCAACCTGCTCTATGAGGGTGAGCGCACCGAGGTTGTCGACTGGCTGCGAGCGCACCGATGGTCCGTCACCTCGGCGACCAGCGCCGACGATCTGATGGCCGCCAGCGACCGGGCCGCACCCGCCGGCCTCGACGCCGCAATCCCGGAAAGCGTATTCGTCGAAGGCCGCCTGGACTGACCCTTACGTGACCTCGGCAGGCATGCCAGCCGCGTGACGGATTAGCCCGAACGCGTCGACCATGGCGTCGGTGACCTCGTGGGGATCGTCGAAGGTCGCATCGTCGGCGAGCACCGAGATCTTGAGTTGGTCGACGTAACTCCAGACGGTGATGTTGACTCCGACGCCGAAGGTGAGCGGCCCGACCGAGTAGATCTCGGCGAGTGGGGCGCCCGCGACCCGGCCGAACTGGCGCGGGCCCGGCACGTTGGAGACGGGAACGTTGATCAGCTTGTTGCCCGAGCGGCTGTTTGCGATGTGGCGAAAACCCCACTCCGTCAAGCGTGGTGGTGCGTAGTTGGCCCACCGGCTCACGAGTTCGGACCCGAGAAGCTGCGCGTTCTCCTTGCCGATCGTCGCGCCTGTGTGGGACAGGCGCACCCACTCGAGCGGATCGGTTACCTGCACCGGCAGCGTTACCACGACGGTGCCGAGGGCATTGCCGGATATTCGTTCGGGCGAGGTGTCGATGCTCATCGGCACGCCACCCAGCAGGGGCTCGTCGGCGTGACCGTCGTACTTCAGCAGCAACGCGCGAAGCGCTCCCGTACTGATGGCCAACACGATGTCGTTGATCGTGGCGCCGAGACGTTTGCCGGTGGCTTTGACGTCGGCGAGTGGCAGCGTGGCGCTGGCGAAGGTGCGTCCGGGTGTCACGACGTGGTTGAGGAAGGTCGCCGGCGGACGGAAGTTGCGGGCCAGTCCCGGGGCAGACCTGGAATTTCGGCGTACCCGCCGTACTCCTTTCACGGTGTCTTTCAACAGGCCGGGCAGTTCCCGCAACTGGACCGCGTGATCGAGCATCGCGGCGCGGATCAGTTGCCCATCGGACGGGCGAGGGTCGCACCGATAGTCGTCCTTCTCCGGCCATGAGGCATCGGGAAAGTCCAGCGCTCGCGCCATCAAATTAGCGGATGCGACGCCGTCGGCCAACGCGTGGTGGATCTTGCCGATGATCGCGAACCGGTTGTCCGCCATGCCCTCGACGAAGTGGAACTCCCATAGCGGCTTGCTGCGATCGAGCGCTGTGCTGGCGATCTCTCCGATCGCGGCTTCGAGCTCGCGGTGACCGCCGGGCGCCCGGATCTGCACCCGCCGAACGTGGTAATCGAGGTCGATGTCGCAGTTCTCCAGCCACATCGCACGATGCAGGCGGCGCGGGATGTCGACCAGCTGATAGCGCAGCGGTTCGAGCAGGTGCAGCTTGCGCGCCAAAGCCTGACGGTAGTGGTCGTAGCCGAATCCGTCGCATTCCGACGCATCGACGATGCCGATCTTCAGGGTGTGCTGAGGCAGGTTCGGAGTCTCGTTGTAGAGCAGGACAGCGTCCCAGCCTCCGAGCCTCTTCACCGCTCCTCCAGACCCTGCATCGGAATCAGGGTATTCGGGTACCCCGTCGGCGCACTCGTTACCATCAAACTATTTAGCTAATTCGACAGAGGAGTTCAGTGAACAGGTCCGATTCCCGGTGATCGGCTGATCATGCTGGAGCGTCTGAATCAGATCGCAGGCCTCGTCGGCACGATGTCGCGCGCGAGGCTGATCGCGCCGCTGCGGCCCGACCGGTACGTACGCATGGCCGCGGCGGTGCGGCGCGCAGGGATGAACGCCACGTCGGGGTTCGCGATCGCGGCTCAGCGATGCCCCGACCGGCCCGGGCTGATCGACGAGTTGGGCACTCTGACTTGGCGCGAACTGGATGAGGACGGCGACGCCTTGGCCGCTGCGCTGCAGGCGTTGCCCGGCGGCCCGCCGGAGGTCGTCGGCATTATGGCGCGTAACCATCGCGGCTTCGTTGAGCCGTTGATCGCCGCCAACCGGATCGGCGCCGACGTGCTGTTGTTGAACACGTCGTTCGCCGGGCCGGCTCTGGCCGAAGTCGTGGCGCGCGAGAAGGTCGACGCCGTCATCTACGACGAGGAGTTCGCATCGTCGATCGACCAGGCGCTGAAGGATCGTCCGCAGGCGGCCCGGATCGTTGCATGGACGGACGATCCGCACTCACATGACGTCACCGTCGCGGGTTTCGTCGATGCGAACCGCGGCCGACGTCCCTCGCAGGCCGCGCGGGCATCGAAGATGATCCTGCTGACGTCGGGTACCACCGGATCGCCCAAGGGCGCCAAGCATTCTGGCGGCAGCGCGGATGCGTTGA